>NZ_LR213833.1 GCF_900659865.1 Hyella patelloides LEGE 07179 | reverse complement strand
AACTTAATGATAACTATTTTAATATACTACTAATGTAGTTGGTCTATACCTCTTCTATTATAGTACTCAAATATTAACAGCGAACGAAATAAAACAGTAAAAATAATTTTCCCAACGATAGTCTTAGCATACCTAGACCAAGAAAAAGGAAATGCATCCTAGACAACATAATTCGTCATAACTCAAGAACCAAGAGGAGACTGAAGAGCTTATACTTTAGTTTTTATGAACTATTTGTTAAAGTTTTTTGTTTAATCTGGGAATTGTGTAAGTAGCTTGTAACTTTTATTTCGTTGTTTATTCATTTTAATAAAATAATTATTTTCAATATTCAAGGTTCAATATTTATTAATTAAGATATTTCTGATTTAATAATCGCCATTCTGTGACTATAGTAGAAGGAATTTTCAACGCCATATCTTGAACTGTATTATCATCTTTTAATAAAGAAAAAATCAGTTTTACAGAGCCTTTAGAGGGCAATTGAGATAATACTTCTGTCACATCATATTGACCAACATTAGAAGCAGGAGTATCTTGAGCAAAAACATCAGAAGCAATTAAGATCTCACCTTCAGAAGTAATCATTTCCAAAGATTGGGGATGTCTAAACTCTACTAAACCAGGAAACCCTACTAAACGTAAATAATATTTGATATTTGTTTGTTCTTTATCTTCAGGAAAAAGAATTATTTGCCAGGCTCTTTGCTGTTTATCTTTAAGAGAATGTTGAGCATGATAACGTAATACCCCTGGTGATTGATGATGTTCTCGCAATAGTGCTAGTGCAGGAGAGACAAATAAATTGGAGCTAATCAACAATAAAATACTTAAAAATATTATAGAAATTGCTTTTTTCATTGACAATAAATGACTAAGTATTAACGATCGATATTCATAATTTAAAAAAATATATATTTGGTAAGTTAGCTGACTCAGAAAACAACCTGACACTATCTATCAACTTATTTAAAATCGCTTAATTGTTCTAACTGATATGCCAAAGCCAAAATAGTAGACTCTTGAGCGGGTTTGCCTACTAACTGTACTCCTGCGGGTAATTCGTCATTTGATTTAGTGGGAATAGCGATCGCTGGTTGTCCTGTTGCATTCCAAATCGGACAGGGTGCGATCCAGTTCACAATATTTTGTAATGTCTCTTCTGGAGTAAGATGCGCCCATTGGTTAACCTTAATTATAGGATGGGTATAAGTAGGTAGTAGCAACACATCATAACGATCGAACAAACTAACAGTCTGACGCGAAAATAACTGCATTTTAGTTACTGCTTGTAGATATTTCCCTGCACTACCCGATCTACTAGCAATCCATTGATTCATTGGGCTTAAAAGCTCTAGAGGAATATTAGAACAAGTTACTCCCGCACTCCAAATTGTTGAAAAAGGTTCAATTAATTCAGTAATATCTAAACTGATAGGCTCTATAGAATGACCTAAATTTTCTAACTTATTAGCTGTAGTAGTAACAGTTTGTTGAAGCGCAGAATGGATTTTGGGAAATGGGGCAATTGCATCTACCATAGCAATACGTAGCTGAGGTAATGGCTGTTGAGTTATTTCTAAAAAAGGTATTTGAGGATCATTGAGCCAGTAAGGATCGCCTGGTACATAACCAGAAATGATATCGAGTACCGCAGCACTATCTAAAACATTTCTGGATAACATTCCATAGCTGGCAATACCATTCAAATAATCTCCAATAGGAGCAAAGGAGACTCTACCTCTACTGGGTTTTAAGCCTACCACACCACAACAAAAAGCGGGACCTCTAATTGAGCCACCACCATCGCTACCTTGAGCCACAGCGCATAATCCCGCAGCTACCGCAGCAGCAGCACCTCCACTAGAGCCTCCCGCAGTGTATTCTAAATTCCAAGGATTGCGTGTCGGGGTGAATCCTGGGGGTTCAGTATAAGGTAATGAGCCTAATTGAGAAGTAGCCGTTTTACCTAAGATAGTTAATCCTGCATTTTTGAGCTTAGTAACAATCGCATCATCGTGGTTGGCAATTTTATCTTTTAACGCAGATACACCATAACTTATAGGCATTTCTGCAACAGAGTTTAAATCTTTGATTGCGGTAGTGACTCCAAACAGAGGAGGTAGTTCTGTAACATCTTGAGTTTGAGCTAATTGTTCGGTTTTTTTCTGGGCATCGGCGATCGCTTCTTCAGCTGCAACGTGGTAAAAACAACCTAATTGAGAGTTATATTGCTCAATACGATTGAGATATAGCTCAGTTAGTTCTAAAGGCGATATTTGGCGTTTTCTAATCAATTCAGCTTGTTGTAAGGCAGACTTTTTAATAATATCTGGAGCATTATCTAAAAACATTACAGAATTTTCAAAGAGGAATAAAAACTACACTACATCTTCCTGGGTGAGATGGGAATTAACCAATAGGAATTGCTTTAATCACTGTAACTATAATTAGAATGATCGGAGATTTCACGGTGATAGCTGATTACTGCTCTAAAAGGGAACATCATCATCGTCATAATCACTGGATATTACGTCTCTTCTAATAACTACTTTTTGTTGTTTAAGAGTCGATGGTTTTGTTTCTTCTTTGATGATTTCTGATGATACCTGAGAATGTGCAAGTTGTTCTTCTATAGTTTCAGTTGTAGAAGCTATTCCTGGTTGATAAGAGTCTTTGAATTCAATTACTTCTCCATCAAATTTTTGAGCTACTAATTCCACTGCTTTAGCAAAATCATCGGGATTTTCCACAGAAGGAGTAGTTGCTGCGGGATAACCATTAGTCTCTGACTGAAGGTTATTTTCCGTGATTGGCTCTTTAGCAATAGTAACAGGAGATGTAGGAATGGTTTGAGGTTCTATATTTTTAGGTATTTCAGGAGGAGCTTTAACACTTAATTCCAGGTTCGCAACATACTGGTTCTTTATTCGAGAAATCTCCTCGTCTCCTTGTTCCCCCGTCTCCCTTTTCGCATCATCATAATTTTGCTTGTTTACAGTATCTTGTCTGATTGGGTTAGAAGTATTCGATATTGGCGATCGCTCATCAGGAGCAGTAGTAGCAACTTTAGTAGCAAATTTACTTTGTTTTGATGCGACTTCTAAGGTAACTTTAATCTTACGCTGACATACCTTTGCAAAAGCAGCCTCAATATTAGGTACTCTCCCTTGATTCATTTTTTGTGATTTTGCAGAACTAATACCTACTATGGCAGCAGAATCCGTCAGACTAATGAGATGACATTGTTGACGCAATAAAGCTTGAGTCATGGGAGGATGAATACAATCAATTACTTGTTGCCAAATTACAGCTTGTCGATCGGGAGAAATTGATGCATTTGTAGGTGCTGATACTGGCGGTTTTTGTTTTGCTGTCACTGCTTGATTATTGATTGGTATCGCAGTTGCAGTTCTTTGTTTTCTGGTATCTGGAGCAGTTTCTTGTTGTCTATGGTCAGAATGCTCTTGCACAGGAGTTTGTGTTACTTTTTGCTGTTTTGCGATCGCAGTTTGAGAAGTTTTAGGTACTGCTTGATGTTGTTTTGCTGTATTTTTCGCTTTTGGTTGTGTTGGATTCTGATTTGTCAGCGCAGCGATATTTGCTTGATTGTTAACGGAATTTTCATCGGTTAGAGGCTGTTTTCTAACTGTAGCAGTATTATTGTGATTTTCTGGTGCTAAGGGTTTGTGTTGCGTAATAGTTTTTTGCTGTGGAATATTCGGGGAAATAGCAGCCTTATTCAATAATCCTAAAAGAGTTACCTCCAACCATAGGCGGGGTTGAGTAGTATTTTTAATCTGTACTTCCCCGTCTTTAAGCTGTTGCTGTCCCTGTAAAATCGTTTCAAACTGCCAATGTTGCGCTTCAGTACATAGATGTTGCCAACAGGTTTCAGTGACTGCTACTAAATCTTGACGGTTTGGGGAAGTTTTCGCAATTAAGAGATTGAGATAAAAACCAGCTAAATTTTGCAGTAATACTAAAGGCTCTCGACCTCTATCCATTAAATTACGGCATTGTGTCACAATATCCTCAATATCTTCTTTTCTGATAGCTGAAAGTAAAGCTAATAAATCCCTTTCAGGGACAGCGCCCACTAAATCCCAAATCTTATCTACGGTAATTTTTTCAGGAAAGAGGCTTAACTGATCTAACAAACTCTCAGCATCTCGTAACCCTCCATTAGCGATTTGAGCAGTCAAGGTAAGAGCTTCTGTAGCGATCGCAATATTTTCTTGCTCTGCGATATATTTCAAATGACTCACCATCGCTTCTAACCGAATGCGCCGATAATCAAACCTTTGACAGCGTGAAATAATGGTTGATAGCACTCTCTGAGGGTCGGTAGTAGCTAAGATAAATACCACTTGTGGTGGTGGTTCTTCCAAAGTTTTTAACAAAGCATTGAACGCTGCGGTACTGAGCATATGACATTCATCGATCGCATATACTTTATACCTGGACTGCACTGGAGCAAAACGCGATCGCTCAATAATTTCCCGAATGTTATCAACTCCTGTATTACTAGCTGCATCAATTTCGATGACATCCAAAGCATTACCAAAGGCGATCGCTTGACAAACCTCACATTTTCCACAAGGAATCGGAGTAGGCTTATCGTGAGCCAAACAATTTAAAGATTTCGCTAATATTCTGGCACTAGAAGTTTTTCCTGTCCCTCTAGGTCCTGTAAATAGGTAAGCAGGAGCGATTTTTTCTAGCTCGATAGCATTGATTAAAGTATTAGCGATCGCTTCTTGACCGACTAAATCTTTAAAAGTTTGAGGTCGATATTTGTGGTGTAGAGGTTCGTAAGACATAAGGTGAGTAACCAACAAACAAATACAATATAAGTGGGCGGTGTCAAATTTTCCCTGTAAAATCAAGCAAGGTTAGTCAACGAAGAAAAGAGGAAGCGGTCAGACCCCGCGTCGGCGTAAGACGCAAGGGAATGCTGACCAAGAGAGGAAGTGATGTAACTCGGCACGAGTTTTCCATTCCCATAGAAGGCGCACCAAAAGATGAAGATTCATTTTGTGTCTTTTTGCGCTTTTACTGAACTCTTTTCATTTTCGTGGATTTAGTTAATCTTGTTTCTATGAATAAGTATATTTGATCTAAGGTCGTGAAGTTATGCTTCAATGGTTCAATAAGCGGGCAACTTCCAGTTCTTCATCTGAAGAACTAGGAGGAAACAGACAATATTCTCCCTCATCTGCATCTGCTTTAACAGAGGAAGATTATGAATTTTTATTCAATCAACTTTTAGATGGAGTTGCTCATGGTTGGCATCTCGGAAAAATCATTAAATTTTTTAACAATATAGAATCTCGTAGTCATCCTTCAGAGTGGGTAACTTGGCTGGGAAGATTTGAACATAAAATTGTTTATTCTGACGATCCCTCACAGCGTAGGGTAGGCGCAATCATGATGCGCTTTAGTGAATTAACTCAATCTCATTCTGAATTACAACAATTAAGCGAAGTTTTTCAGCGCATTGGGAAAAAGTTGTTTATTGGTAGTACTTTTGAATTGATCTGGGAATATGATGGATTAGATCGAGTTACAGAAGAAGATATTGATTTAGAAGTAGCAGATACTAACGAACCAGAATTAGCAATTACCGACTCCGAAGATGAGGTATTAGAAACGCTTTTGGGAACGAATCTCGATTCAACTGTAGAAGTTGCTAACGAACCAGAATTAGCAATTACCGACTCCGAAGATGAGGTATTAGAAACGCTTTTGGGAACGAATCTCGATTCAACTGTAGAAGTTGCTAACGAACCAGAATTAGCAATTACCGACTCCGAAGATGAGGCAATTGGTCAAACTTTAGATGATTTTCTTAATTCAACTTTAGAATCTATCAGTGAATCAGAAGAAATAACACTTGAAACCTCAAAAGACGCAATTGGGGAAGTAGACACAGAAGATCATCTAAACTCAACTACAAAATTTACAGAACAATTAACTAAAAGCCCTGATTTGATTGCTGAAGCAGAATCAACTACAGAATTTACAGAACAACCAACTAAAAGCCCTGATTTGGTTGCTGAAGCAGAATCAACTACAGAATTTACAGAACAACCAACTAAAAGCCCTGATTTGATTGCTGAAGCAGAATCAACTACAGAATTTACAGAACAACCAACTAAGAGCCCTGATTTGGTTGCTGAAGCAGAATTTTCCCTAGAAAAGATGGAAACAGCCAAAGATAAAGATGCAGAAGATGAAACCAACTCCATAGAATCTCTGACAGCATTAACCGAACAATTAACTGTGCTACAGGGTGTTCCTTCTGAATCAGAAGAAGATACAACAGAAAAACAAACTCAAGAATTATTTGCCAAATTTACGGAACAGCAAACTGTAAGCCCCGATTTGATGACTGAATCAGAACTTCCAGAAAAAGAGCTAAACGACTCAGAAAGCTCAGAACAAGAGACTAAATCTTTGGAATCTCTCGAAGCATTGACTAAACAATTAACCGCAATACAAGACACTATATCTGAGGAAGTTGGTATGGACAATCAAGGAGATACCCATATAGAAGTTGATTCCGAATCTACATTAATCGCTTCAGAGACAGAACAAAATGATTCTTCTACCTCATTACCAGTAGCATCTTTTATCGAGGCTACAAAAACCCTTGTACCCCAAACTAAAAATAAAAATACTACTCCTTTGACTTGGGAAGAATTTATTTCTGTTTTAGAACAAGACCCCAATTTAGCACAACAGATTGCCCAGTATTTAAAAATTTCCAGTACTAATCCTCAAGATATAGTACAAGCAGCGATCAATCGATTAACTAAACAAGAAGAAGCAATCCTTAGTCCTGCTACGGTAGAATTAGTAGAAAGTTGGTTTAATCTTGGTTTAAAGCAAGCCAGTGCTGAAGATTTTCAAAGTGCGATCGCTAGTTGGGATCAAGCCCTCAAATTAAACCCCAACCTCTCAGAAGCTTGGCACAATCGTGGTAGTGCTTTGGGTCGTCTGGGAAAATACGAACAAGCCATTCAGTCCTTTAATCAGGCTATCAAAATTGCTCCAGAACGCTATCAGGCTTGGAATGACCGCGCCCACGCTTTATATCAGATACAAAAGTGGGAACAAGCAGTAGAAAACTGGGACAAAGCTATATCTCTGATGTCGGATAACTATCAATTCTGGTACAATCGCGGCTGCGCCCTCGAACAATTACAACGCTATGATGAATCTATATCTAGTTATGAAAAAGCTTTAGAAATTAAACCAGATTTTCAACCAGCAAGATCGCGGTATATTAATTTAGTAACAGAAAACTCGTCTTCACCTGCAAATTAGCTATGATGGCGATAAAGTAAACTAGCAGCTAAACTTTCATTCACGTGAAATAGTTTGGTCTGTAATATTGGAACCGCAAAATTTTAGGTTGTATCCCGCTATGACGGAATTATCTAACAACACCAAAGAAGAACTAGGAATATCAAGCGAACAGAGAGTAACTCAACTTCGCGATTTAATCGATACTCTGAGAATTGCTGATGAAATAGCCAATAAAGGTTATCTAATTAGTAGTTCAGAACTAGCAGACCTAATGGATATCAATGCCAGTGCTGTCACCAGCAGAGGAGATCACTGGTCTTGGCGTAATTGGGTCGTCTCCAGAGTCAGAAGAGAAGGCAATCAAATTTTGTGGCAACTAGAAAAGGTTGACTAAACCTTAAATACAATAAAACGACAAAAAATGACTTTATCCGTACCCCAAAAAACACCCATAAACGTTCGTCCTCTACAATATCGCGACCTAGAGGCGGTAAAAGCCCTGGCAAATCAATGTGTAGGGCAGGAGGCTTCTGAACGTTTGGCAACTGTGGACCGAGATATTATGCAAGCTAGTTCGTGGTATGGACTAAGGAAATTTTTACGTATTTTGCCCTATTCCCACAAAAAAGACCGTAGAATCTATGTCGCTGAAGGGGAGCAGCAAATTCTTGGTTTGATCCAAGTATCTCCTTTTAATAGTACTGGTAGTACTTGGCGGGTGGAAAGAGTTTTAATTGATGAAACTTTACCTCAGCTAGAAACTGCTGCAAGCCAGAAAGCGATTGGTTCTCAATTACTTCGTTACTGCTTAGAAAATATCTGGGAAGCTCGCACTTGGATTTTAGAAGTCAATATCAACGACAAGAATCATTTAGCTCTTTACCGCGAAAGTGGTTTTCAGCCCTTGGCTCAAATGACCTATTGGCGATTGAAATGGGAAGCAATTAAAGAATTGGCACAACAAAATCCCGATCTGCCTAATCTTTTACCAGTGAGTAATGCCGATGCGGGTTTACTCTATCAGTTAGATTGTGCTTCGATGCCTCCTTTGTTGCGTCAAATTTTTGATCGTCATATTCCTGATTTTAAAAGTAATATTTTTGAGCGAACTATCAGCAAAATCCGTCAATGGTTGGGCAGAACAGAGGTTGTCCAAGGGTATATTTTTGAACCTCAAAGAAAAGCAGCTATTGGTTATTTTCAGTTGGTGTCTTGTTCTAAAAGTTCTCGTCCTCACCAAGCAAAATTAACTGTTAATCCAGCTTATACATGGCTTTATCATGAATTGTTAGTGCAAATGGCACAAATAGCTCATAAATATGCCGATACAAATGCTATTAACCAAGGAACTAGTCCATTACCATCCCTAGAGTTTGTTTCTGCTGACTATCAATCAGAAAGAGAGGAGTATCTTAACAAGATAGGAGCTTTTCCCGTGGAAAATACTCTCTTAATGTCTCGTTCTGTATGGCATAAAATCAGAGAAACTAAACCGTTAGAAGGTTTGCAGCTATCGGATGTTTTACAAGGATTAAAACCCGCGCAAACTCCGATTCCTTCTCGCATTTCGTGGCTTAAATTGATGTCTGATAATTACTCGAAACATCCCAACCACGATATTTTTACGGCTAAACCCTCTGAATCGACTTCTAAAGTAGAAGAGCGCTCTCCAAAGTCTCCTAAACCTCCTAATAATGGTCATCGTGCTTAGAATTGAAGCCGTGATGTCAGGATAAAAAATAGGAACATTGTTGTCTGTTTACCATTTTCTTATTCCTACTCGCGCTGTTTAATCTTTAACTGAGTGGTACAAATTATTTATTATTTATGGGTGATAGAGTAGCTGCTTTAGGGTTAGATGTGGGTAGAAAGCGAGTGGGGGTGGCTGGCTGTGATGGTACTGGTTTAATTGCTACAGGAATCACTACAATTGCTCGCACTTCTTTTGCTAGTAGATATCGAATGCGAGTCGTGGCAATTGTAGAGGAGCGAGAAATAACTTTATTGGTTGTGGGTTTACCGTACTCGATGAGTGGTAATTTGGGTTCTCAAGCTAAAGAAGTACAAAAGTTTACCAAAAGAGTAGCTACGGCTTTAAATTTACCTGTAGAGTATGTAGACGAGAGATTGACCTCTGTGGAGGCAGAAATGCAGTTGAAGGCGCAGAAACGCTTTTCTACTTATAATAAGGGTATGATTGATAAACAGGCTGCGAAGATTATTTTACAGCAATGGTTGGATGAACGTCGCCAACGCAATTCAAGAATAAATAAGCTTAATGAAGAATAGAGTTGAGATTAGGTAGTAGTTGTTTTGCCATACAGATTAGTTTAATAAGTAGTTTAATAAGTTTTAGTACGAATTAACAATTAAATTATTATTTTTATTGCCCAGTGTCCTAATAATGGAATAAATAAAAATCCTTCTATCAAAATATTATAAACCCAACGAGGTGTATTAATATTGATTTTCCAGATATAAATAAGATTTATTGTGAGAGCTAAAATCATTTCTGGATAGAAAGAAATAATCTGATTTTTTACAGCAAGAGTAATAAATAATAATACTAATAAATTCATAGCAGATAAGATTATTTTTGTTCCTTTGACTCCTGCTATTGTTGGCAAGGTTATAACTCCCTTCTCTTTATCTGATTGGATATCTCTGATATCAAAAATATGAGAATTAGTAACAATAAAAACGAACATAAATAAAGTAATTAAACCTGTGGCGAAATTAAACTGTGCGTCTGAATAGGCTATAGGTAAAGTAATTACAGCATAAGTCAAAACAGTCCCGACAATCCAAGCTTTGGAACCAGGAATATCTTTCAAGCGATACCACTGAATTGTTGATTTACGGGGCATACAAGCACCGCCCTTCGAGGAGTCCGCTCCATCTGGGGTCTCCCCAGATGCTCGCCCTAAAGGATACCGCTCCGCATATGTCGGACGTGGCGGTGTCAGCCCCTCACTTTTCCCAGGAAATAAAGGCACACCATACAGTAAAGGAATAATTCCTGCAATACTTATGTAACGAACTCTTAGAGGGGCATTATATAGTAGTATTATAGTCAAAGAGATCGCTGTTAATAATAAAACCCAAATACAAGGCTGCCGAAAAAACAATTGTGCTTTATTGTCAGGGATTTTTTGTACGTAAGAATCAAAGATGCGATCTAAATTGTAAGGAATTAAAGCGGTCACAAAAATAAGTGCAATGGGTTGCCAGCTATCACCTAAGTCTAGAATATTCTGAGTATAAAAGCCCAATGATGCCAGAGCAGCAGCTACCCAAATACTAGGATAAATTAATAGTTGTAAAAAGCGATCGTATAGCCAGTTAGCAGTCAAAGAATGTGACCATTCAAGTTTATTAAATATCATTGTTATAGTTGAATAGATTTAATTGAGATGTTATTTTTATAGTTTGAGGAATTGAGAGTAAAACAACAACTATTTATAGTAAAAAAAATATTATCGAAAAATAAAAATAGATGTCAATCTAGAATAGGTTCGTAACCTTGATGTAATATTTTTTCGCCAGAAGGTTTTATCAAAACACTGTCATCATCACAGTGTATATGAGCTACATAATACTGATTTTTTGACCTCAGACTTACAAATAAATCAAGCTCATCTTTTTCTTTAACTTGATATAAATCTCCTGGTAAGGGTTCAGGAGTCATAAAGTAAGGACTGACACTTTCAAGCTGTTTCCACCATATAATAAGTTCTGATTCTTGCATATTGGGAAACCAAAACCAACGACGATATCCATATTCTTCTACAAGTAAAACGCAAAAATCTACTAGATATTTCTCTTTAATTTCTTGTTTCATGATTTTTAGCTAAAATTAGCTATTTACATTTAAGTAAAATTATTTTTAATTGTATTATTTCAATTTAGCTCTACTTACTAACAGCAATATAGCTCTACCTAATTTCTCCTAGTTTAATAGTTTGTCCATTAGCTAAAACTACCGCAATAGTTAATACTGTGTGAGAAGGAATTGCAGAAATAGCGATGGTAGTTGAGAAACCACTATTGTTAGCGTAGGATACTTGATGAACTTGGGCTACATCAGGACGAGATAAGTTAACAGGAGTTTCTGTAATAGTTTCTGTTCCATGCAAAACTACTATTTTAGAGGCGGGGAATTGTTGAGGGATTATCCAACCACTTAGGGTAATAGATTGTTCTGTCGCAGCAATCGGAAATTGTGGGGAGTCGAAATGAAAACCGACTAAAGTATTTGTGTTTGGGATTTTGGGTACGTTGATTAGTTCTAAGTTTTGATTTCGTAAGGTGTGACGGGTTAGCCAGTAGCGATTTTGTTTGATTTCTAATTGTGCTTGTTCTAATTCGCTTTGCATTTGCTGAATTAGAAATCGCGATCGCTGCCAGTCTGCTAAGGTAGATTGTATAAGGGGGGATTCTTGGCGACGTTTGGCTCTCAGTTGTATTGCTTCGCGATAGAGTTCGATATCTTCACGATTTAGTTTAGCCAGACGATCTACTAATTGAGCATCATCAAGAATTTCTTGTAAACATTTTTGATATTCGGGATAGCGATTACTATTTTTAATTATGGGTTGAAAGTTGTTCCAGCCCATAACATTTTTAATTTCTTCTAAGTCTTGTAAATAAAATTCTTGAATGCCTACAAAGTCAAATTCAGCTAACTGCATTCCTTCTATTTTTTGACTGAGAAAATTTTTCATTTGAGGGATTTTAGCAAATTCTAAAATACTTAGATCGCCATCAAGGAGTTGAGCATGAATGACGTTATTACGGTCGTTGATTGTTTTAGCAAAAAAGTATTCTGAAATGAGGCGAAATAGGGGATGTCTCAGCCAAACTATTCTTTTAGCTGCGGGAAAGTAATCTTGGTATTTACTTGGTTCAAAGTGTCCGTGAATTACTTTGATTTCTTTACTAATAGGGTTTTCTGGTTGATGAATTCGATCGGGAGGATAGTCTCCGAGAACACCATTTAAACCATAAGTATCTGTTAAAACGTGGCGAAAAGCTGTACCTGCTGTTTTCGGTATATGAACGGAGATTAATTCAATCATTACGAACTAAGAAAGGAAGAAAAAGTAATAAGGAGTAAGGAGGATGTAAAAGGTAATAAGTAATAGATAATAGGTCAGGTTTATTTGTCAGTGTAAACTAAGCTCGATTATATTTTAGTTAATATTTCTTGAAGCTTATTTTTAAAATATTCGGGTGAACATTGTTTTTCTATTTGTTGTAAGGCATTATTTCTCAGAGTTTGCCAGAGATTTTTATCTCGATAGAGTCTGATACATTGATCTGCAAAATCTTGGGGGTTGTTGGCTACTAAAAGGTCAGTTTCATGCTGCCATTGTAACTGATTTGCGATCGCTTTTGTGGTGACTACAGGTAAGCCATAAGTACTAGCTTCGTGGACTTTATGGGGGATTCCTGCTGCAAAGCGAGTAGGTGCAATAAATAAGCGTGAGTTGTTGTATAGGTTATACAAGTTATCGACTTTTCCTAATAGTTTTATTTGAGGATTGTTGAGGCTTAATATTATTGAATTTAGTTGAGGTACTTGATTATTTCCTACTAATAGCAAATTAATTTCTGAGCTTATTTGCTGTTGAATTAAAGAAAAAATTTCTTGACTAAACCATAAGATAGAGTCGGCATTGGGGGATTGTAATTCATATATCGAACCGACAAATAAAATGTCTTTTCTTTGCTCAAAGCTATTAGGAGTTGGGGTAATATCTAGAGAATGACCCAAGATTTCTACTTGCTTGTAACCATATTCTAAAAATTTTTGTTGTTCGAGGGGAGATACAGAAATAATCAGGTTACTCTTTTTAGCTAATCTTAACTCATCAGCGATCGCTTCTTGTTTTTCTTCTTCTGTAAGTTGCTTTCCTTGAAGTGCTTGATAGGCAAAGTCTCGCAAACAATATAAAGCTTCGGCATCATAGATTATTTTGGTCTTTGTGAGTAAATTATTTTGTTGCAAAATATAATTAAGATGGTTCATATTGTGAGGTCTACTAACAAAGATGATGTCATAGTATTCGGGACGAATTTTAAAAAAAACCGCTAATTTTTGTAAACCATAACCAGTAGCTATTTCTATATTTTGCGGAATATCTTGGTAGATTTCTTGCCAAGTTTCTTGATAGCTTAAGTCAGTAGGATAAAAGGTTATTGTATGACCTAATTTGGTCATGTTTTGTAATATTTGATATCCTCTAGTATAGCCAGAACCGAGGTAAGGATGGGGAACGCGATCTTCAATAAAAAGAATTCTTGAATCAGCATTTTTGCGGTTACTAGCTAATAAAATATTATTAAGATTGGGTTTATATTGTGACTGTAACCAATCTTGGTGTTGCGTAACAAAAATTTCTTGATTTTTTTGTTGTAAGGCTATTGCTCGATCGCTTTTTTTTGAACTAGCAAATTCATAATGAAAGATGGTTACATTAGGGTCATAAATTACTTTTTTCCCAGCTTTATGTATTTTAACGCAATAGTCTGTTTCTTCGTAATAGGCTGGTTGATAGAGAATATTAAAGCTACCTAATTCGAAAAATAATTGACGGGGGGTTAATAAAAATGCTCCAGAACAATAGTCTACTTCTCTAGTAAACATATACTGAGATGCTTGGGGGTTATCACCTCTGCCATATCCCAAACAAGAGCCATCTTGCCAGATAATACTACCAGCTTCTTGCAGCGTGCCATCAGGAAGGATTATCTTACCACCTACTGCACCAATATCAGGATCGGAGCTAATAGTTTCTATTGCAGAGTTCAGGCTATCTCCGAGTATTTGTGTATCGTTATTGAGAAATAATAAGTATTGTCCTGCTGCTACGCCACTAGCTTGATTGGCTGCTAAGAGAAAGTGTTTGTTTTCTTCATTAAAAATGATCTTTGCACGAGGAATTTTTGCCAGTAGTTCTTTTGTGCGATCTTCTGAATTATTATCTACAATAATGACTTCATAGTTAGTAAAATTTTGATGCAACAAAGAATGCAAACAACTAAGAGTTAATTCAGCACGGTTATATAAAATTAGAATAATACTAACTAGAGGTTCTATTGTATTAGGAAAGTCAATTTTACTATTAGAAAGCAAAAAATTATCTAAGATTATCTGGCTCAGGCTATTAATGGCTTGTTTAGCTTGTTGTAGTTTTAATTCAGGTAAGGATTCTATTACAGGTTGTGGAGTTGTTTCTGTATCTTGGAATTGATTTCTGAGTGTATCTAGCTGTAGTTTTGCAGGTTCATAATTAGGATCGACTTGCAAAGCCATTCGATACGCAACGATAGCTTCATCTATTTTACGATTGTAGATTAAAGCATTACCTAAGCCTAAGTAGAGATCGACATCTTGAGGTTTTAATTCGATTGCTTGATGATAGTTTTGTATCTCATAAGGCTCGTCTTGAATTTTTTTTTGATAGGTTGCTAATAAAGATTCTCGGTCTAGATTGGCTCGTTGATAAAACGTATTGGCTAATTTTTTATATATATGGGGTAAGTTAGGATTTAAGTCTAAAGCTTTTTGATAAGCAATAACAGCATCTTCCCATCTTTTTAAATAATAGTAAGCTTCCCCTAAGTTATAATAGCCCCAATCAAAGTTCGGATTGATTTTTAATACCGTTTGATAAATTTCAATTGCTTCTGACCACTTACTTAAACTTAGATAAATATTTCCCAAACCATGATAAGCTGTAGCACTATGAGGGTTGATTTTGGTTGCTTCTTGATAGCAGTCAATAGCAGCTTCTAACTGTCCCTTATGTTTATAGTCTTCTGCTTTTTTTAGACAGTCTTGAAATAATTTTATTTGAGAGATAGAAAGCTCGGTCATTTTTGTTTGTTGTTGGTTGTTCGTAGTTTATTGTAGTACGACCTTGCTACGAGGTTGTCCTCGCGAAGAAATACACATACCTAAGACGCTCACCGTTGTTAATGGTAGGTTGCTAATTATCGATAGTTAATGGTTTTTTTTTTACTAATACCATTTCTCACGCATTGATAAGAGAGATACAACGGTTTTTAATCGTTGATAGAAAAACCAGAAAGGTATAGATAATCCCATACAAAAAATTACTAATCATCAGTAACTAATTTTCATCCTAATTGAACTTTCCCCAACCTAACCTTGGTATCATTGGCTAAAACTACTTGTAAACTAAGTTCTGCTTCATGGGGTAAGGTCTTTAAATCGATAGTAGTAACAAAACCACTATTGGATGCTTCGATCAGATGAGGATAGGCTAACGCTACATCGGGACGATTTCGGTTGATTTCAGTAGTAGCAATCATTTCATCATCGCAAGTTACTTCTAGGGAAATCACCTTAGCAATTCGTCCGATTACCCAACCTATAATATCCAGAGAATTGTCTTTTAGACACCCTGGTTTGGGTTGATCGATAAAAAATCCCCATAGTTGCTGTTGAGAAACTTCTGAGAGAAATATTGCTTTGATTTCTGCTTGATGATTTGAGTTAAGGCTATAATTTTCTTCTTCCCTAGTAAGGTTGCGGTTATAACAAGGATCGTGATTAATTATTGCACTCCAAGTATCTTCCATATAGGCTATTTCTTGTGAAATACGCTTTTGTTTTTTTGGGGTAGTTTCTGGGGTACGAGTTTGGGATTCGTAATGATATAACTTAACGTGGGGTAGCCATACATTGTAATAATCTTGTTGCTGTAGTTTCAAACAAAAGTCTACATCGTTATAGGCTACTGCTAATTGTTCATTAAAACCCCTTACTTCTGTAAAGACTTCTCGACGACACATTAAGCAAGCGGAAGTGACAGCAGAATAATTAGTAGTGGTGAGTAAGGAATGGTTGTAACCACTATCGCTGAGGGGATAGTTACGGTGTCCATGGGCTGCTATACCTGTAACTCCTAAGATTACTCCTGCGTGTTGTATAGTATTGTCGGGATAAAGTAATAAAGCACCCACAGCACCAATAGTAGGACGTTGTGCTTGTTCTATCATCGCTTCTAGCCAATCAGCAGTAATGATTTTGGTGTCGTTATTAAGGAAGAGTAAATACTTTCCTTGGGATTTTGCTACAGCATGATTATTAAGTCGGGAATAGTTAAAGGGAATGTCTAATTTAAGTAATTTAAGCTTTTCTGCTGCTTTATTTTGCCATTGTTCAATAATAGCTAGAGTTTCTGGATCATTACTACCGTTATCAACTATTATCACTTCATAATTATTGTAGGTAGTTAATTCAAAAATAGATGTCAGACATTCATCTAACATCTTGCCTAGATTGCGAGTAGGAATAATAATACTGACAAGATGGTGTTGCGTAATCTCGTAACGAATAGTTTTAATTTCAGGGAAGTCGAGATTACTGATAACTCTTCCTGTTTCTCCGCGACGCTTGAGAGTTTCTGTAATGACTTTATTGCTATCTTCTAATTGACGGGTTTGTTGTTTACTGTGGGAAAGAATGCGAGCAATATGGCTAATATGTTGAGTTTTCTCTGTTAGTCTGATCAATAAGTCATATCTATATGCATCACCATAACCGTTGCTAAACCCCGCGATATCTTTAACTAAAGAATGACGACACAGTACTAAAGAGCCGAAGTAATTACGAGTTAACAACAAGTCGGGACACCATTCTGGTTTAAAATAAGGCTTACTTAATAATTTGCCTTTTTTGAGCCTATCTTCATCACCATAAACAATATCTGCGGTGTTGTCTCTTGCTAATTGCCGAACAAACTCTAACAAAGCATCGGGAGTTAATAGAGTTTCTGGTTGTAATATTGCAATCCATTCTCCTGTAGCTGCTGCTAATGCTCTATTGGCTAATTCTGCCATCTCTGTTTTAGGATCGCAAGAAATATAATTAATTCTGCGATCATGAAGTGCCTCACCCTGAGCGAAATCGCCTTTAATGCAATACTCTACAATAGATGTTAACTTGCTTGCTTCTTGCCAATATTGCTGATCATTACTATTAACTGTAGCTGTGGCGATACATAATTGCCAATGGGGATAAATCTGCTGTTGAATTGTAGCGATAGTCTCTTGAATCCATTCTGCTGCGGACTCTTGCAGAGGTAAAATAATACTGATGGTAGGCTTGTAAGCTATGTCTGCTAAACGTAAACAAAACAGACGCAAATCAGCCACAGTGGGAGTATTGTCTTTACACCATAAGCCATAACTACGATCTGCAATGGCATACTCGACTGCAAATTCATATAATTTACTTCTTTGCTGACATATTTTAGTATAAAAAGCGCGATAGTCAGAATTTTCTGGCTCGAATTCTAAAGCAGTACCACTATAAAATAAAGCCCGATCTAATAGTTGCTTTTCTGCCAAGATAACAGCAATTTTGTGTTGAATCTTTCCTGGATTATCTGTAGTTTCTAAAAGTTGATGATAGCTTAAAAGCGCAGAATCTAAATCGGCTCGCGCTCTTTGTTGTAAAGTATCTGCTAAAGTATCTTGTAAATCAGGAAAATCAGGTTGAATTTTTGCTGCTTGACGATAAGCTGTTACTGCCTCGTCCCATTTATGTTGTAGGCGAAATGCCGAACCTAAATAATAATATGCAGACACAAAATTAGAATCGATATTAAGAGCTTGTTGAAAAAAAGTAACAGCTTCTTGAAATAGCTCTAACTTGAAGAGTGCAACCCCTAAATTATGATAAGACCAAGTTGTATTACTATTTAATTTAATAGCTGATTGATAAGCTTCTATCGCATCATTCCACTGTCCTAATTCACAAAAAATATCACCCAATTCATGATAGGTTTGTGGCTTTTGCCAACCCAAATTAATTGCTATCTGATAAGTATCTGCTGCTGTTTGCCATTGTCCTAAATTGGCTAAAGCTTGACCCAAGCTATACTGAAACTGAGGATTTTTAGAATTTATTGCGATCGCCTTTTCATGAGCTGCAACTGCTTTTTTGATTTTACCCAAATTAAATAAAGCTACGCCTAAATTATAATATGACCAAGCAAAATTGCTATCTAAAATAATTGCTTTTTCATAATTTTTAACTGCCTTTTGCCAACTTTTTAAGTTAATTAAAGCATCACCCCAATAATGATAAATTTCTGCAATATCATCTTTCAATTGTACTGCCTTTTGATAATTAGCGATCGCTTTTTGCCACTTCTGTTCCTTGGCTAATTCCTGACCTAAACTATAATAAGTCTGGTAATCTTGAGCTTTTTCTGTTATTCCTTGTTTATTATTTTCTATTACCATGATATTCTAATTAATATTTCAATTATTTTAATAATCTTTCCCACTATTTTTGCTCAATGGTATTAAATAATAATCGATCGCTTCTGGCTTTTCCCAATAAAATGCAAAAAGACGGCTCATAACCGTCTCTAAATAAATCGTCAGTCAACAAAAAATTAATTTTTCATCAAACCTGGATTAATCTAAGTTTGGCTTTTAGTTGTTTAACTTCTAATTGAGATTTTCTTAACTCTTCTTGTAATTCTTGAGCCGTTTGTTTCCAAGCATTAGCTTGTAATTCACTAGCTTGATTCTGTTGAGAATCTAAAGCAATTTTACTCATAATATGCTCAACACGGTGGCGAATTTTCTTCCCAATTGTCAGGGGACTTAAAATCTCTTTCATTTCTCTTGCTCCTCTTAAGCCTACCTGCTGTGCAGCTTGATAATTATGGAAAACATAATGCATTAAAGCAGCAGCGTGTTCTACATTGGCATCAGCCCAAATATTACCTTTTTTGTAAGAACCACTATCTTTAACTACTTTAATCAAATCGTATTGTACTAAAAAGCTATTGCCAGTATTCATAAATTCCACATTAGAAGAATACCCTGTAGCTATTACTGGCTTACCGTAATACATCGCTTCAGCCATAGTTAAACCAAAACCTTCCGCTCGATGCAAAGATACATAGCAATCACTATTATAAAATAGAGCATTGACTACATCTTTTGGTAAACGAGCATCAATAAATTGAATTGAAGGATGACTTTTGGCTGCTTGTTTAACTAACTCTAATTCTGCTGGATAATGTTTAGAATTAGAAAATTTAATCATTAAGGTAACATCTTGATTGTTACTACGAAAAGCCCTTTTAAAAGCTTCAATAACTCCTAAAGGATTTTTACGTGCTAAAGTACTATGAAAATCAAACATAAAGAGAAAAATAAATTTATCTTTAGGGAAATGAGTTTCTCCACCTTGACCATCAGGAATAATAGTTTCTTCTCTAGTTAATTTTTGTGCGGGAAGATTAATACTATGCATAATTTTTACAATTGGCACAGGAGAAACTACAGATAACGCTTCTGCACAATAGCCACTAGGTACCCAAATTTCATCATAGTATTGAAATAACCATTCCCATTCTGGGGGGAAAGTCGGTAATTCCCAAGCCCAATAACCAATATTATATTTACCTTTTAAATAGTTTTCTCCAATGTTGTCCAGAAATTCTGGCATTGCTTCAGCATTAAAATTTAATAAATTAATAGCGTAGGGATTTTCATTAGTAAACTCATTAGTAAAAGTATTATCTCCATTGCCATGAGAAGTAGAATCAATATTACAAATAGCGTGAGGAATATCTCCTGCTTTAATAGACCTAATTTGCGCCCTGGAACTCTCCCCTAAACCAAATTCACCTCTGATATAGCCAACAACATTAATACCAAATAAAGGAGTATTTACTTTATCTATCATTATTGTGAAATCCTTTTATTTTTTAACAATAGCCTAATTACTTCCCAACACCAAAGAAATCCACCTAAATTTTCTAGAATACTAAGTAACAAGTTACGAAAAAATAGAAGATAAAGCACAATTTAAATTAATACTAATTACTTTTATGTATGTTCTATTCCACTTATCTTTAGTAAAGGAGTTAAACCTGGCAAGCGAGCTATAAGCTTATAGCAAGAAAGCTAGTTAAAGAAGTGGAGGAATTAAACCTGACTTACAGCAAGCGAAGCTCCAAGCTTATAGCTGGTTAAAATTTAAAATTAGTTGTTAAGTATTTGGGCATAATTATTTACACACTCATAATTTCCTCTTGCCTCTTGCCTATTTCCACGCTCGTAATCTATTTTGCACGGCTACTTACTTCTTATAACTAACGTCACAATAAAGCTTAAAATATTGACTTTTATCACAGTGCTTTGTTTTTAAGTTAGCCACAGCTCCGCGATTTCTAATTTCAAATTTAAGAGACTATGGCTTACTCAATTACCAGAAAAATTGGCTTTTATTTCTAAACATCAAAGAAACTAGCCCATTCTGTTCCTGCAAATTTATCTTTTAGCTCATAATAATTAGTGACAAAATCAGAAATAGGAGGATTATTTCGACGACCAGTACCAGGTTTAACTGGCGTTGTAGGAACACCTAAAAAATCCTGTAATTTATTAGTAATTTTTTCATAATTATTACACAAATCTTCATAAGTAACTTGAAATACTTCGTGATTTCTAAACCTATGGTTAAACTGAGTAATTACTTTCTGTTGTCTCTCAAAATCTTGCACCAACTGATCGTAATCAAAAGTCATTGGCTCAAGATTGGCTCGATCTAAATTTTTAATTTGTTGTAGCTGTACGGATAAATAGCGACGTAAAAGGTTTTCTCGACTAAGACTGATAATATGAATATCTTCCATATCACGAAGAATATCTAATAGTCTAGGCCAGTTACCAAATTTTGCACCGATACGATGATGACAAAAACCAACAGCTTTAATATTGGGTTTATAGTCACAGTAAATAAATTTGTCTAAAACCTGTTTTGCTGGCATTGTATCGTCATAATCATATTTACCCTCAATGTAATCAGGATTAAACATTTCGGTTAAACATACAACATGAGGGTTGGCTTCTAGGCTACTTTTCAACATATGTGTCCCAGAGCGAGGACAGGTTAAAAGAATGAATTTCTGATATTGTTTCATGATTTAAACTCGCTTAAGCTACTAAGTTTTCAACTCTAGATTATTAATTGAGATAATTGTTTTAAGGAATACAACGGATAGTTAAGAAACTAGATTCCAAGGTTGAAATTTCCCTAAAAACTTGTGAGCTATCTCACTCCACTCAAAATTATTTGTAACATATTTTTTAACATTTTTTAATCTATTTTTTTTACGATCGATATTTTCTTTTCTACAAGCCACTAATAACTCTGGAAAACGCCAAACATCACCAATCAAACAGTGTTTTTCAGGATCAACATCTAAGCCTTTGACTCCAAAACGAGTAGAAATTACAGGTATTCCCTGACAAAAATATTCCAACATCATTGACTGGGTATCAGACCCTTTTTTGACAGGATTAAGAGCCACATCCGCAGCACTAACAATAATTGATTTAGTTTTTTCATCCATACTGCTAATAAATCTTACATTAGGAGGAGTTAGTCTTGGCTCAAAAAAAATACCGACATCTCCTAACAGCAAAAAATTCATATCTTGTAACTTAGAAGCAATGTTCAAAATTGCCCTGGCTTCATCTGCATTGTTAGGATTACCTGTACCTGTAAAAATTGCCACAAAACTATCTTTTAAACCGAGCTTTTCTTGATTAACTAATCTTTGTTCATAAGAAGTAAACTTAAGTCTTGCTGTATCGACACCGTTGGGAACATAAACTACTTTATTAGCTTCAACTTCTAGTTTATTAATTAAGTCATGGGTTAAATGCTCTGAAGCAGTGATAATTAAATTACTTACCTGACAACACTTTTTTTCCAGTTCAAATACCGATTCCCAAAATTCTGTACCAATCTCATTTTCTGGTAATAATTTTCTTTTTAGTTCTTGTTCAATTCCTGTGGC
This sequence comes from Hyella patelloides LEGE 07179, assembly GCF_900659865.1. Classification (GTDB taxonomy): domain Bacteria; phylum Cyanobacteriota; class Cyanobacteriia; order Cyanobacteriales; family Xenococcaceae; genus Hyella; species Hyella patelloides. The sequence continues at coordinate 6,763 of NZ_LR213833.1, read as the reverse complement.
TTCATACCAAATAGTTTTATTGCAAACTTCACGAATAGCAGGAAACAAATAAGGTTTATAACTAATAATAAAATTAGCATTTTTGGCAGATTTTTTTAATGCTGATAAATACCGAGGACTCAAAGAATATAGTTTCATTAAAGTCGCATCAGCTACGTTGGCACCTAACTCTTGTGCCATTTCTATTTCTGCTTTTTGATGCTGAAGAGATTTAGGGATTCTAATTTCAGTTAAGCCAGGAGCAATAATTCCTTTAAAATGTGGTTCACCTGCGCCAGCTAAAGAAATAATTTCAATATTAAATTCTTCAGCTAAATGACGATAAAAATGAAATAAACGGCGAGATTCAAGATTATTAGGCGGAAATACGGAAAAGGGAACAGCGAGGGTTATTTGTTGACGTTTGGGTATCATAGTTGGGGACGAGGGATGAGACTGGGATGGAGGAATCAAGTAGTAAGTAGCTGTAGAGACGCGATATATAAAGAGCTTTGAAGTAAGCGTGAGGGATGCGCTTTGTACCCTGTGCTTATCCAATCACGCTGTTGAGGTTTCCTCAAAAGGAGGACGCTTCGGTGGTCGGTTGAATTCCTAATTTCAGCCGTCCATCTTGTACGCGGAGTTGCGTCTGTACAAATAGTAAGTTTTTTGCAGATATTAGGTCAATTAGGAAATCAAAATCGTCTTTTTGGGTATTTTTTTAATAATCAAATATGGTTTAACTCAAAATATCCTGGCGAGAATTGTCTCGATCTAAGTACTCTAAATAAGCCTCTTTATTTTCGGGGTCTAACTCTCTTTGAAGATAAACTGTATAAGCAACATCTAAAAATTGCGAATTATCCAGTTCTGTAGTAATTTCAACAAAAACATTAGCTGCTTCTTGGGAAGTACGTAAATCATAAAGAATTTCCCAGCGTGAAATATCTCGATCTAACTGTTCGGTGTGGGATGATAAACCATCTGGGTCAGCTTCTCTACGGAGAAAGATGCGATAAATATGTTGAATAAATTCTTGATTACTGAGGTTTTTTGTTTGAGCAATTAATTCTTGGTCTGCGATTTTTAAATCTTCCAATATTTGTTGTAGAGGAGTTGAAGATAGTTTTTCAGAATCAATTATGGAGGAAGTAACTTCTTCTACAGAGACAGCAAGCACTAAAGGAGGACAATTTTGCAAAATAGTTTGTCTAATTTGTCCTGATTCTAAAGTCTCTAGAGCTTGCGCTTCAATTAATGGATCTAGCTTTTGTTTACGGAAGTTAAGGTAAGCTAAATCGATAAAGCTAGCATTGTCTAAACTAGCAGTTAAATCGACAAAGACATTAGCTGCTTCTTGGGAGGTGCGTATTCCATAAAGAATTTCGTGACGAGAAACCCCATTTGTAAGCTGTTGTAAATTACCTGCTAAACCATCGGGGTCAGCTTCTCTTCCTAGATAAGTTAGGTATAGCTGTTTAATAAAATCTTCGTTGCTTAAATTTTCTGTTTGCAGCAAAAATAGATCGTCTTCTTGAGCAAAACTGAATTGTAACTGTTCTATTACTAATTCCAGAGGTGATGGTGTTACTTCAGGCTTAACTGTTGTTGCTGGCTCAATAGGCTCAACTACTGGCTCTTCTAAGGTAGGTGCGGAAAAACGATCTCTGAGGATAGCTTGACGAATATTACCTGCTTCTAACACCTCTAAACATTGCTGTTTTGCTTGGAGGGTAAGCCCTTGTTGTCGATATGCCAAATAAGCAACGGCAATATAGGTAGCATTGTCCAAACCAGCAGTTAAATCGACAAAGACATTAGCTGCTTCTTCTGAGGTGCGTAAGCCAAAAAGTAAATCTGAGCGAGCTACCCCATTATCAAGCTGCTCGACATTACTAGCTAAACCACCAGGGTCAGCTTCTCGTTTACAGTAAGTTAGATAGAGTTCTTTGACAAACTCTTCGTTACTAAAATTTTGGGTATTTTGTAAGAAAACGCTATCTGAGCGATAAAAATCACCTTCACGGTGTTGCAGTGCTGTTTGTAACTGTTGAAATTGCTTTAACTCTTGAAAGACGGTTGCGCGAGATAAACCATTTTGTAGAGACTGCAAATCTTGTAACCATCTTACTTGATGATTGTCTGGCTTAAGATATACTCGATGGGCAATTTCGAGAAAATGTTCATCATCTAAACATTCGGTGACTCGTAAAAAAACTCCGTCGGCTTCTTGTGAATTACGCAAACCAATTACTAGATTTTCTCTGAGTGCGCCATTTTTTAATTGATTGACATTACCTTCTAAACCTCCTGCATCGGCTTCTCTGGCTAAAAAAGCTTGGTAGAGTTGCTTCACAAAATTGAGATCGTCTAGATGTCGGGTTTCTCGCAGAAACACTTCATTTTCTAAGTAAGGATATTTTCCAATATTTAAAGTACTGTCTGCACCACTGGATAAAACATCATTAAACTGTTTTTCGCCGTAAATGCCTGAAAGACGTAAATTGAGAGTGTAAGTAGAAATATTGCCATACCAATAGTCATCATCTACTTCTTCTTCGGCTGCTTGAATAGAGGCATAAGCCAGAAGACGATTTTTAATCTCTTCTGCGGTAATTTCATTTTCTGCAATGTCTTTAAACATGAACAATACGCTAAATACAAACTTGAATTAAGAAATTTAGATATTATTGGTTTCTAGTTCTACAGCACGACGGTAGCAATTACTGGCTTCGGTAGTTTGTCCTTGACGGGCAAAAACATCTCCTAGTCGATAATGTAAAACAGGATTTTCGGGGTCTAATTTTATGGCATGAAGATAAACTTCGAGAGCTTCCTCAAATTGACCAGAACCTAATAAAGCTGCTCCTAGATTAGTCAGGAGGTTTTTATTGTCAGGATTACTATCTAGGGCTTCTCGATAATTAGCGATCGCTGATTGCCAACGGTTTTGTTGGATTAAAATTGCACCAAAGTTAATTAATGCCTCTTCGTAGTCTGGCTGCAATTGGATCGCTTTTTGATAGTAAACACTGGCTTCATGGATTTTGTCGTGTTCTACTAGGGCATTAGCTAAACCACAATGTACTGTAGCATCATCAGGGTTGATTTCTAGTAGTTTACGATAACTAATAATATCATTAGGATTGTCTCTAATGCGATCTCGATAATATTGTTGAGCATCCGCAATGTTTGATTTTGCTTGCTGATGCAAGGCGTGAGAAAGCTTATCGCGAATATCGGGTAATCGATCGTCGATGGCTAAAGCTAAACGATACATAGCAACTGCTCTATCCCATTGCTCTTGTTGGGTATAAATTTCTCCCAGGTAGTAACGTGACCAAGCACAATCAGAATTCAGTTGGGTTGCGTTTTGCAAGGCGGGAATGGCAAGCTCCAACTCTTGTAGTTGATAGTAAGCTTTGCCCATATTATGGTGCGCCCAAAAACTATTGGGTTTGAGCTTGGTGGCTCTTTGATAAGCAACAATCGCATCTTGCCATCTTTGCTGTTTGAATAAAATATCCCCTAGTTGATTCTGAATTTCGTAACTACCTTGATTATCTTCCCAAAACTCAGGAGCTAGAGAGCTTACTGTTGTGTAACAAGCCATTGCTTCTGACCATTTTTCTAACTTGGTAAAAGCCACACCTAAGTTATGATGCGTCCAAACAAAATCTGGTTTGAGTTTTAGCACTTGACTATAGCAAGTAACTGCTTCTGACCATTGCTCTAAGTTTAAAAGGGCATCTCCTTGATGGTGATAAGCTTGCCACAAGTTTGGTTGCAAAGCGATCGCTTTTTGATAACTAGCGATCGCAAATGTCCACTGTTGCTGTTTTGCCTGAATTTGTCCGAGATGATAGTGAAAGTCTGTATTGTTGGGGTGTTGCTCGACGGCTCTTTGATATAGCTGGTTAGCATCCGTCCATTCTTGCTTTTGGGTTAACAGTTTACCCAAACAAAGATAGGGTTCTACTAATAGAGGATTAATCGTTAAAGCTTGAAGATAGCATTGCTCTGCTTTGGTAATTTGCTGTTGGGCTAAAAAGGTATTTCCCAAACCAAGATATTCTTCTACGCTGGCTTTTGTCCCCACAGACTGTAATGCCAAATAGCGATAGTTAGTAGCTTGCTCTGCTTGCCCCGTAGTTTCTTGAAGTTCGGCTAATTGACGATACCCCTCTGTTAAATTGGGGTCAATGCAAATTGCTTGCTTTAAAGTGGCGATCGCTAAATCACTTTGTTGTTGTGCCACCAAAGCTTGAGCATAATTGAGATAAAGTTGAGTTTCTTGGGGACGAATTGCGATCGCTTGGCGATAATTTTCTAAGTCGCTGGGATTGTGGGTAATGGCTTGACAAAATAGTTCGTAAGCAGATTCGAGATCGGATTTCATTCTCAGGTAAAGAGTGCGATCTAGTTTGGATTGAATCTCTGGTAACTCACTATCCAATTGCTGTGCTTTTTTGTATGCTTGATAAGCTTCTTCCCAGTCTTGAACCCCCGTTAATGCTTCTGCTAGGTTGTAGTAAGACCAAGAAAAATCTGCGTTCAGTTCAATCGCTTTTCGATAAGCCGTTGCTGCTTCTGAATAACTTTTGAGTTGCAACAAGGCATCTCCTAAATTATGGTGAGTCCAACTGTATTCGTTATTTAACTCTTGGGCTTGGCGGTAACTAACAATCGCTTCGGCATACATTTGTTGTTGGAGATAAATATCTCCCAAACGATGATGAACCCGATCTTGCTTGGGCTCTAACTTCAAAACCTGGAAATAAGATTCTTTTGCCGATTGCCAATCTTCTTGGGCTGCAAATAACTGACCCAACAAGTTATGAGAAGTGGCATCTTGAGGATTGTGAGTTACTGCTTGACGATAAAGAGCGATCGCTTCTTCTGTTGACCCTTGTTGAACTAAAATATGTCCTAATTGGTGATAACTTGCTGCATAATCTGGTTTAAGCTCAATAGCTTGGCGATAACAAGTTACTGCTTGAGCAACTTTTTTTTGCTCCAATAGAGTATTTCCTAACTCAAAATGTTCCTGGGGAGTCACTTTTTCTGGCTCAATGCTCAGGGCTTTAAACCAATATTGACTGGCTTCTTCCGCTCTTGATAAACGGTCTAATACCCTGCCTAAATTACGATAAACCCCTGCAAACTGAGGATCGATAGCGATCGCTTGTTGGTAAGCATTAATCGCTGCTTCCCACTGTTGCTTTTGAGCATAAAGACTGCCCAGATTGGCATAATTTTCGGCTAAATTGCTATTCTGCCCAGTCAAATTTTGATAACGCTCAATAGCTCGATCTATCTTATTTGGGGTTGTCTTCGCTTCAACCAAGGCATTAAGCTTAAGTGGTTCTTTACCAGGAGCGAGTGCTTTAAGATCGCTATCGGGAGAGGGAGGAAGTTTTTTTTCCGCACTAATACCTTGACGATAGTAGTAAGCTGCCTGTTGCCACTGTCCTCGTTCTTCAAGGGTTTCTGCTAGCTTATAGTAAGCTGCGGTAAATTGAGGATTGATTTCAATAGCCGATTCAAAACATTGCAAAGCTTCGGTGATTTTACCCTGCTGGAGCATTTGCTCTCCAACGTCGTAGTGAGTTTGCGGGCTAGATTGTTCTGGCTCTAAACATAATGCCTGATAAGTACAAGCGATCGCTTCTTGTTGACGACCTTTTTTATACAAAACTTTGGCTAAATTACGATATGCTCCTGCAAATTGTGGATTGAGTTCAATTGCTTTTTGATATGCTACTATCGACTGTTCCCATTGCTGTTTTTGGGCATAAATACCACCTAAATTAGCATAAACCTCAAAATAACTAGGTTTAATAATTAAAGCCTGAGAATAGCACTCAATAGCTGCGAAAGACTGCCCTAATTTTTGTAAAATATTGCCTTTGGTTTTGTAAGCTGCTGCCATATAGGGAGTTTTGGCAATGGTTGAGTCACAAATATCCAACGCTTCTTGAAAGCGATTTCTGGCTACATAAGCGATCGCTTTTTCTAAAGCAACTTCTGTCATCTTGTCATCAATGGAAGAATCTTTGTGAAATTCTCTAGTCCACTGAGAAGGTTCGATGAAACCAGGGTGATTTTTGATAATGCTGTCAAGGCTGATATTAGATTTTCGGCGAGATTTAACAATATCAGAACTTCCTGCTAGCTGAATCGAAGAATTACGAGGAATTGTCGGTTCAGGAAAAATCCTGGTTTTTGAATTACTGGATAATGTTTTTGGTTTAACTTTTTGACTGTAACAGTCCACAGCCTGAGCAAGACTGTTTTTTTGTTTGAGGTCTAAAGCCAGTTGTTTTTGAGAATTTGTATATTGAGAAGATAAATCGGAGACTACTTTGCCTTGTAACGACAAAGCTTGCTCTGACCATTGGTCTTTTTTTTGACTATTGGGTTCGGGGAGCTTTGAATTAGACATGGCGATAGATTTCGCTGATTTGATGTTACTAATTGTAAAAAAAGAGACTTATATAATTAGTGGTTTGTAAAAATAGAGTTTTTTGTTATTTAAAAATTATCATCTCGCTCGAGCCAACGTGTAACTTGAAACAAAAAAGCTACTAAAATTCCTAATCCAATTAAAATGGCAACTATCAGATAAATCCCAGCTACTAGACTGGCTATCACGGCTACTACATAGGGTAAACCGAGAATGAGCGCAGCAAAAAAAAGCTTTTTTCTCGTCCAATTGATATCACCCCAGTTTGTCTTTATTCTGCCTCCAGAATTAGCTCTAGATAAGCCACTATTGATTTTA
>NZ_LR213832.1 GCF_900659865.1 Hyella patelloides LEGE 07179 | reverse complement strand
TCCTGATTTTACAGAAGATAATACTCTCTATTCTCGGATGGGGGAGTTATTGCTTAAGTGGCGTAATTGGTGTTTGAATAGAGGCTTATTAACTTACGGGATTATATATGAGCTTTATTGGCGTTATTTATTACTTGCGCCTCAATATCAAAAGCATTTAAGGCAGCGTCACCAAATTATTTTAGCTGATGATACCGATGATTATCCCGCGATCGCAAAAGATTTATTTGAGTTATTATTGGATAAAGGGGTGCGTGGTGTCTTTACCTATAACCCTGATAGTCAAGTACGTTTGGGTGTGAATGCCGATCCTGGTTATTTAAAACAAATTGCTAAACGTTGCCGAATAATAGACATTACTGGGGAGAATTTTTCATCTTCTGAATCCAAAATCGCTTCGCAATCGTACTATAGCAAGAACGACTATATAGATCTAGCTGTTGAGTTAGTTTCAGAGAATACTTATGGTATTAGCCTTCCTGATACTATTCAATCGATTCAAACTATCTCCCGTGCAGAATTATTACGCACCACCGCACAAAGTATTATTGAAGCAATTAAATCAGAAGGTATTAAAGCAGAAGAGATTGCCATTATTGCTCCTGGTTTAGATGAAATTGGGCGTTATACTCTGATAGAAATTTTATCGGCACAGGGAATTGCGGTTACTCCAGTTAACGAGCAACGTCCTTTAATTAGCTCTCCTACAGTAAGAGCATTACTTACCTTGATGGCACTTGTTTATCCTGGGATTGGCAAATTAGTAGACCGCGACTCCATTGCAGAGATGCTAACTATTTTGTCTCAAACTTATGTAGAGGGTAAATTAATTCCCCAAATCGATCCTGTAAGGGCGGGTTTACTGGCAGACTATTGTTATCATGTCGATCCTGAATTTCCCGATCTATTACCGATAGAATCCTTTCCTCGTTGGGATAGATTAGGCAATCAAGGCGCAACAGCTTATCAAAAAATTATTGATTGGGTGACACAAACCAAAGAACAACAGCTAAAACAATGCTATGTTACCCCTGCAATTTTCTTGAGTAAAGCGATCGCCTTCTTTTTAGGCAAAAGCGAGAAGATGACTTATCCCCACCATACCCTATCCGCACTGCGGGAATTAATTGAAACCGCCCAACACTATTGGGAAGTAGATCGTCGATTAAGACAAGTTCAACCCAGCTTACAAACCCAAGCAGTTACCGTCGCTAACTTTATTACTCTACTTCGTCGGGGTACTATTACCGCTAACCCCCGCCGTAATAATCAATTTACACCCTCAGAAAGTGCGGTTTCTCTGGCTACTATCTTCCAGTATCGCTCTTTACGTACTGCACACCGTCGGCAATATTGGCTGGATGCTGGCTCTCCTCTCTGGGAACAAGGAGGTGCTGCAACTTTATTTGGCGCACCATTATTTTTACAATCATGGTCTGGATACGGTTGGATGCCAGAAGACCAATATAATCTGGATCGAGAACGCTTACAAAGAATTGTCCGCGACTTGTTAGGCAGAGTATCAGAAAAAGTAATTCTCTGTCATAGTGATTTAGGTGTCAACGGTACAGAACAAATGGGTGCATTATTCCCCTTAGTGCAAGCATCAAGACAAATTGAAAATTAGGCGTTGGTGATTTTAGGCATGAAACAAATTCTGAATTCAGATCGAACTGTACTCAAACCTTCGGGAATTGTTAATTCTTGTTCTTGATAATATTGCATTGCCCCTTGGTGTAACGGTACAGTTAAACCAGACATTGATGAAATTAATCTCATCTCTTTAGTCGCGTGATGAAATTCCTGGAGTGCGGGTAAATTTTCATAAATTGTTTTGGTGGTTTGGTAAACCGTTTCATCATCTATATCGGAACGAACTACCAAACAGTTGGGTTGGGCAATGGTTTTGATTGGCTCTGGCTGATTGGGATATGCGTTAGCTTCTATCGTGTATGGTACCCATACAGGAAAAGTAGCATTAATTTTTTTTAGTTGTTCCTCGGTAAATTCCAAAATAGCGATTTTCTCTTTTCCCATTGAGGCATATAACTGGGCTATGGCTGGGACGGGAGGTGCTACGGGTACGGTCATTGCTTCAAGACGACCATTTTGCATTGCTTCTGCGCCTTCAGAATATCCCAGATTCTCAACAATAAAATCTTCGTCGACATTAAAGCCTAATTCCCCAAGAATAGTACGACTAGAAATTTCTGTTCCCGAACCGCGTTTGCCAACGGAGAAGGTTTTTCCTTTCATATTAGCTATATCTTCAACATTGCCTGTTTCGATAAATTCACGGTAGACGATAAAATGCTCTACATTGGGCCAAAGCGAAGTTATCGAACGAAATCCTCGTTCTGGTCGATCCTGATATTGACCTGCACCCGACCACGCCATTTCCGCAAACAAGCTCTGCAAAATAGCTAAATCGGCTTCGTTATTTTTGAGCAGTTGAATATTTTCTGCCGAACCCGCCGAATCGATCGCATTCATTCTTAATGGAGCCTCTTTGCTGACCACATTAGCGATCGCTACTCCCACAGGATAGAATGTTCCGCTAGTGGTAGCGGTAGTTAAGATTAAAGACTGATTGTTGGAAATAGTATCTGTTTGTGATAACTCAGAATCGGATTCTGGTTCAGAATTGCTGGCTTGCGGTTCGTTACTATTACTACACCCAGAACTCATAATGGGCGAAAGCAAAGCACTGGCTGCCAACATTTGAATAAAAGATTTACGTTTCATGACAAAATTCCTCTTTAGAAAGTGTTACTGTTTAAAATTTCAATCACTTTGGCTTCGACAGCGAGGGACTTCACTTCCTAGATAAACACCTGTTATTTAGAGTTACTGTATACCTTGACATTTAGTTAATAATTTTAAAAGGAATCAGGAAAAAAAGAAACTGAAAAAAACTATTAGCAACAAACCGTACTATTATTGATTTACTTCATATTCTTCGCGTATTTCCTCTATTGATGAGCGTTTCTGTGCGCCATACCCATTCGTCCCATCCCGTCAAGCAGGATAATTAAGTATAAATGAAATATGTGTTGTCTTCAAGAAAAGTATTTCCTAACGTCAAATCACCAAGGCCAAAAAGCAATTGGTGTGAGCTTTTCTCCGTCTTAATTAAGCTACAATTGCTAACAAAAAGCCATGCATAAATCGACGGCAACTGAGAATAAAACCTCAGAAACCCCAGCTAGAGTAACGCTTTCGGAAAAGCTTCAATCTTTACTTTACTGTCTGGCGATCGCAACTTCTTTATTTCACCTTTGGGTTAATACTTTTGGTACGCTCAGCGAATTTTGGCGCAATAGTCTTCATTTGGGATTACTGGGGGCAATGGGCTTTCTTGCTTATCCTCTACGTCCCAAAAACCCATCTCGCTGGTCGAGCATAATTGATATCGGGTTTAGTACATTGATGTTGGTGGTTGCTGTCTATTTTATTCTGGCGGAGAATTTCCTAATCGAGCGCAATTTAGAACTGACAATTTTTGATTCAGTTATCGGGATCGTTGCCATTGTCTTAACTTTAGAATTAGCACGAAGAACTACAGGAGTTATCGTTCCCTTGCTCAGTGTTTTTTTTCTGAGCTACATTTTGTGGTGGGGTAAGCTGATTGAGGGTTTGTTTTATTTTCGTGGCATGAGGTTGAACAGAATACTCTATCGGATGTCTTTTAGCGACCAAGGGTTATTTGGAATTACCACCTCAATTTCTTCAACCTCTGTATTTATGTTTGTTTTGTTTGCTTCTTTTTTGCTCAAGTCTGGCGGGACTGATTTTATTATTAAATTATCAAAAGCCTTAACTGGAAAGATCGCTGGAGGGTCTGCTTTAGTTGCAGTAGCAGCTTCGGGACTAATGGGGACAATTTCAGGGAGCGCGGTTGCAAATACAGTATCTACTGGTTCGATCACCATTCCCCTGATGAAACGGACTGGTTTTAAAGCCGATTTTGCAGCAGGAGTTGAGACAGCAGCTTCAGTGGGCGGACAGCTAATGCCTCCAGTAATGGGTGCAGGAGCTTTTATTATGAGCCAGTGGACGGGTTTACCCTATCAAACCATTGTGAGCGTGGCTTTTCTGCCAGCACTAATGTATTTTGCTACGATAGGTTTTTATGTTTGGCTGGAAGCGCAAAAAAATCAGCTAGAAGCGATCGAGGAAACATCGCCTTCAATTGTTCAAATCATTCGCCCAGGAATTCCTTTTATTCTGCCTATTGTAGTTCTGGTGGGGTTATTAATATTAGGTTACACGCCTACTTATGCAGCAGGATACAGCATTTTAGTCACAATTGTTAGCTCTTGGCTTAGCGATCGCCCAATGAAGCTTAAAGATATTTTGGATGCTTTGGCAATAGGGGCAAAAAACATGGTGGTTACGGGAATTTTATTGATAGCAGCAGGATTAATTATCGGTTCTATTGCGACAACAGGAATGTCAATTACTCTTTCTCAAGTACTAATAGATTGGTCTGGAGGCAATTTGTTGTTGGCTCTCATCTCAATTGCCCTGGCTTCTCTAGTGCTAGGAATGGGTTTGCCTGTAACTGCTGCCTACATCATGCTAGCAGTCCTAGCAGCTCCTGCTTTAGAAAATATGGGTATCTCCCTCTTAGCAGCCCACCTGATTATTTTTTGGCTTTCACAGGACTCTAACGTTACGCCTCCAGTGTGTTTGGCAGCATATGCAGCAGCGGGAATTGCGGAAACTTCACCTCTCAAAACAGCGATCTCTGCTTGGAAATTAGCCAAAGGTTTGTATATTATGCCCCTGCTATTTGCTTTTACTGCTTTAATTGATGGCAGTTGGAGCGAACGATTAGTGGTTTTCGTTTTTGGTTTATTAGGACTTTTTATTTTGACTACTGCTATTACTGGTTACTGTTTTCGACCCCTTAATATAGGCTCAAGAATAGCTTTATTTGGTCTATCTTTATTGATTTTTCTTCTCATGCAGTAGTTGACTATACTCTACCTACTTAAATGTTCAATGATTAATGTTCGATGATAAAAATTTTTGCCATTTAGCTGCTAATTCTGCTTCTGTGAAAGGAATTTTAACTACTTTATTATCTTTTCTAAAATTAAAGGTTAATTGAGGAATATCTTGAGTTTTTTTAGTAGGTAAATTATTAATATCAATAAGGCGATCGCCCAAGCTTAACTTAATATCTGCAACTTCTTGTAAAGAGAAAATTTCTAAACCTGAAATTCCTTGAGGCGTAGGTTTTCCCCAAGTAATTTGATTATCTTTTAATCCCATTACGGCGTAAATATCATACTTAGCTTTCTCAAACTGTTCTGACCAAATACGATAACCTTCTACTTTTTGATATTCTTTCCAACCCACCCAAGTTAAGCCAATAATTAAACCCAGCAAAGGCAACCAAATTAATCCTCTTTCCATAATTTAACCCTCATATAAAATTAATTAAATTTACCAAGGTGATTAGAAAGCTGTGGTTACCTTGGCATCACTCACTTTCAATTTTATCTAACTACTTATTACCTTAATTTATTTCCACACTGTTTACAAAACTGAGCATCAGGATCGTGACGAGATAAGTTACATTGCTCGCATTTCTTTTCTACCAAACCAACTTTTTTGACTATTTGACCCACAAATTCACTTAGCTGCCAAGGAATAAATAAAACCCCTGTTAGGATCATGAATAAAGTCATGACTCTTCCTGGTTGTGAAAGGGGAGTAACATCACCATATCCTACTGTAGTCATGGTAACAACTACAAAATAAAAAGCATCAAAAAAGTTTTTTAAGCCATCACCATTAACGTGATGCTCCATTTGATAAATTAAACCAGCATAAATAAATATTATAGAAAATAAAGTCAGAAAGACACGAATAAAAACAATATTTTCTCCCGCCTTAACCCCTAAATATTTTTTTTCTAGTTCCCAAAAGCGAATAATTCTCAAAATACGGAACCAACGAAATATCCGAATAAAGCTAATATCTACTAAGCCGAATAATAAGGGTAATATGGCAACTAAATCAATTAAGGAAAAAATACTCCAAAAAAACTTTTTTTTTCTGTTCTGCTACCCAAAAGCGTAAAATATATTCTATAGTAAATATAACTAAAATTACCATATCTACTACTTGAAAAAGTTCTTTCAAACTATCTCCAATAGGATAAGTACTCGCCACAAAAATACCTAAAGATGCAAAAATTAGACCCAAGAGAAAAAGATTAATACCTAATCCAATACCTGTTTCTATATCCTCTAGATAAAAAGCAATTTTTTTGCACCATTTATTTAAAGAACTATTCCAAGATGCTATTGTATTCATAACAATAGAAAAACCTTTAATATTTTATTTTTATTTTTCTTGATTTAATTGAGAAACTTTGGTCGAGCTTGATGATTTTCAGTTAATAATTGTTGTAAATTATCCCAATTTTTAGTTTCAATAAGTTCGATAATATGCTCTAAACGATCGCGATAACCATAAAGCGAGCGCAATAAAGAGTCTTGATTATATTGTGCCATCATTGTGCCTAATTCTGGATTACCCCCACCCACTCTACTGGTATCGCGAAAGCCCGAACTTGCTAAATTTTGCGCTAACTCTAAGACATCTGTGTCTGTTTCACCCAAGCAAGCAGCAACCAAACCAGCACTTACCATCACAGGAAGGTGAGAAATCCAAGCAACAGCGCGATCGTGGACTTCTGGAGAACAAATATAGGGAATTGCGCCTAAAGATACGGCTAACTGTTTTAATTTGTCTAAATTTGCAAGGGGCTGACCCCGCCCTCGAAGGGCGGGGCTTGTACGCCCCGTCGATTTATCTGGGGGTGTAAACACATAAGCTGCGCCCTGAAACAAATTACTCTGTGCAGCATTAATACCCTGTTGGGCTGTTCCCGCCATCGGATGTCCACCAATAAAATTATCCCATAATTTGCTACAGGCTTCGACAATGGGCTGTTTGACAGAACCGACATCCGTCACAATAGTATCATTATCTAAATAAGGAATTAGTTTTTCTACAATAGGAGCAATTTTATCCATAGGAGTACAGATAAAAATAATTTCGGCTGCTTTAAGAATGCTTAAATCTGTACTAGCCAGATCGACAATGCCTTTTTCTAACGCAACTTTACAAGTTGCTTCCTGACGCGATACCCCTAAAAGATCGTGATTTTGCGATCGCAAATCTATCGCCAACGAACCACCAATCAAACCCAAACCCACTATGCCAATTTTCATCTTTGATGAGGTAAATACACAAACACCCCATCATTATCTAACATTGTGGGAATATCAAAGTTTTCCAGCTTGTTTGATTCCAACAGCGATCGCATTATTAAAAAATCTCGTTATATTCCCAAGTGGTTCATAAACAATATAGAGAGGATGCAATGATGAGAAAGTGGCAATCACAGAAATATTAAGGGTTTTGATTTTATAGATATTACTAGCATGAAAAATACTGTATTTGGGAATTATTTAAGTAATAGTGTCAAGTAAAAATTGTTCAAGGCATAAAATATGAGTAAATATATCAAACAAGTTACGGCAAATCAAGAAACTATTACAATAGAATTTAATGATTGTAGAAAACTAACAGCTTCAATAAATTTTTTGAAATTTGTTAGCGACAAGATAGCAACAAAACCCTGGAATATATTCGACTTAATTACGAAAAATGATTTTGTTATCGCTTCTGGTGGAACTACAGACTTTCCTAGCGATAACAAAACAATTTGGTTTGAAACAAAGCATTTAAAAAAGAGTTGTGCTATTACAACGGCATGGTACTGGTATAAAAATCAAGATAAGTTAGGAGAAAAGATTAGTGGTCAAAAGCTCCCTAATAATCAGAAGGTTTCAGATAGACATATAGTTTTAGAGTAATCATTGTAACCTTTCCCTTGATTTTGTATATCTGAGTTGCTGCTCGATCTACTTAAATAAACAGTCTTTGATAAAGTTAGATAAAGCCAAAGATGGCTGCTTTTTATGCCAAACTGCTGCAATTGTTAATAAGGGAACGGGTTCGACTAAAGGAAGATAAACTACTCGAGCATTATGTCGCGTTTTGCAACTAGCAGCTATTAGTGAAATGCCCATACCTGATTCGACCAAACGCAGTTGAACTTCCGAGGGACTAGCTTCTTGAACAATTTTTGGCTGAAATCCTGCTTGATCGCAAAGCTGCATAATTTGCTCATGGGCATCGGGTTTAATATCTTTAGGACATAGTATAAAAGATTCTGACTTTAGCGACCGCAGTTCGATACTTTCTTGCTCAACTAAAGGATGCTCTGGTGGTAAGACAACTACTAAAGGCTCACTAAGAATAGTTACGCTATCGAGTTCGGAATTGGTAATAGGAGCATAACAAAAGCCAACATCTATCTTTGCCGTTAACAATGCCTGAATTTGTGATTCTTTGGTCATCTCTATTAGATTGACTGGGGTTTCTGGATGCTGTTGGCGAAATTTATCAATTAACTCTGGCAAAATGCGATCGAAGGCACAAAGAGAAAAGCCGATAATTAACTGGTTAGTCTTGGTTGCTTGCTGTGCTACATTTACCGCTCGTTGCGCTTGAGCCAAAGTTAATCTGGCTTCATCTAAAAAGGCTTTTCCTGCTTTGGTAAGAGAAACACTACGCTTACTACGCTGGAATAATTCTATCCCTAATTCAGTCTCTAACTGACGAATTTGGCGACTCAGAGGTGGCTGTTGTATGTAAAGCTTCTCGGCTGCTCGTCGAAAATTTAGCTCTTCTGCTACTGCTACAAAATATTTAAGCTGTCGCAATTCCATAAAGCAAATTAATACTTATTTAGTATCAGTTTAACTAAAAAAAGTATTGGACAGAATCGCTTCACCCACTGCATCATAAAATTTGTAGTCTTAATGGGAATTAAATGCGATTTAATAGCAACAATTCGGCATAAAAAAAATAATTTAATATATTTTGCTGAGAGAGGAATACTAAAGAACAAAAAAGTACGAGCATACCATTTTGCCTTTAACTATTTCTAGAAAATGTCAGTGCAGCTTAGTTAAATTTCTAAATTTTGTCATTTTTGTGTCATATTCTACCCTTAAAATTAACAATTAAAAAATTATTGCTGAAGCTACGCTGCACTATTAGAAAACTATAAATAAGATCGAAGAGAAGAATATAATGTCAAACGAAGAAAAAAAACTCTCGCCAAAACAAAGATCTCGACGTAATTTTTTGGGGCAATCCCTAACAGCAGCAGGAGCAGCAATCGCTGCTCCATCTTTGCTCAATTCCTGTCAAAATAAAACAGCAGATTCTGCTTCAAATGATCTAGTTGAAGGCGAAACTATGATAAGACTAAAAATAAACGGTGAGTTCCAGAAGCTTAATGTCGAACCACGAGTAACATTGTTAGATGCGCTGCGGGAACAGCTAGGATTAACAGGAAGTAAAAAAGGTTGCGACCACGGTCAATGCGGAGCTTGTACGGTAATCATCGACGGAGAAAGAGTTTATTCTTGTCTCACTTTAGCAGTGATGCAAGAAGATAAAGAAATTACTACTATCGAAGGTTTAGCAACAGAGGATAATTTGCATCCAGTGCAAATGGCATTTCTAGATAATGATGGTTTTCAGTGTGGTTATTGTACCCCAGGACAAATATGTGCCTCAGTTGCCTTGCTAGATGAAATTAAAAATGGTTCTGTTAGTTATGTTACCCCCGATCTAACCAGCCCTCCTGAATTGGCTTCTTTATCGGAAACTGAAATAAAAGAGAGAATGAGTGGTAATTTATGTCGTTGCAGTGCATACAATGGCATTGTCGCAGCCGTACAGCAAGCTGCTGGGCAAACTCCGCCCTCCCCTGCTGCGTCAATTGAGAATCAGCAAGTAGAGGAAGTAAGCTAATGAAAAATTTTGCTTATGTACGCCCTAACTCCGTTGAAGATGCGGTGAGTCGGGCAACAAGCGATCGCGATGCTCTATTTATTGCAGGTGGCACTAATCTAGTCGATCGCCTGAAAGTGTTTTTAGACGAGCCATCTCAACTCCTTGATGTATCTCGTTTGGCAATGAAACAAATCGCCACAACCAATGAAGGAGGCTTGAAAATTGGTGCGCTAGTTACCAATACAGCTTTAGCCAATAATATTGATGTGCGGAACAATTATCCTCTGCTCTCTAGGGCTATTCTAGCTGGGGCTTCCCAACAAATTCGCAATATGGCAACGGTGGGGGGAAATCTGATGCAGCGCACTCGCTGTCCCTACTATTACGATACTGCTTTTCCTTGCAATAAACGCCAACCAGATACAGGCTGTCCAGCAGCAACTGGTATTAATCGCATTCATGCCATTTTGGGATCTAGCGATCGCTGTGTAGCAGTTAATCCCTCAGATATGTCCGTAGCAATGGTAGCACTAGATGCGACATTAGAAGTTCAGGGAGTTGAGGGTAAGCGGGAAATTCCTTTTGTCGATTTTCATCGTCTGCCTGGCAATACTCCCGAACGCGATACTAATTTAGAACCTGGAGAATTAATTACCGCAGTAATTTTACCTCCCGTATCCTTTGCTCAATCGGGGGTCTATCTCAAGCTACGCGATCGCGCTTCCTATGCTTTTGCTTTAGTTTCAGTGGCTACCGCTTTAGAAGTTTCGGGAGAACAAATTAAAAATGCGAGAATTGCCTTGGGTGGAGTGGCACACAAACCTTGGCGAGCAACTGAAGCAGAAGAATTTTTAATCGGTAAGGCAGCAAACAAATCTAATTTCGAGCAAGCAGCAGAAATAGCCCTAAAAGATGCTCAAGCCCTTGCTCATAATGGATTCAAAATAGAACTATCAAAAAGGGCAATTCGTCGCGCCCTAGCAGTTTCAGCACAAGGAGGAGGAGAAGCATGAATCAGATTATTGGTACATCAGTTAGTCGCAAAGACGGACGGGTTAAGGTTACAGGGGAAGCAACTTACGGAGCAGAACACCAAATTCCAGGTTTAGTTCACGGTTATTTAGTAACTGCAACTATTGCTAACGGACGTATTCACAATATCGACACTAAAGAAGCAGAGGATAACCCTGGAGTGATTGCAGTTTTCACCCACAGAAACCAGCCGAAGATATTTCAACCTAGTAATGGTTTCTTCGGTCTTTACGAATCGAGGCTACCTTTAGCGGACGATCTCATTCATTATGCAGGACAGATCGTTGGCTTAGTTGTAGCAAATACCTTGGAAAGAGCGCGGGATGCTGCTCATTTAGTAAAAGTGCAATACCAAACAGAACAACCCCAAGTTGAGGCACAAAAAGCAACTTATCAAAAAGCTCCTTCTCTTTTTGGGGAAGATTTTGAATTTCAGGAAGGGACGTTCGAGACAGGGGATTTCTCGATAGCTAGCTCGGATGCTGCTGCAAAGACAGAAGCAACCTATACTACTGAAATAGAAATTCATGCACCAATGGAACCTCACGCACTGGTAGCTCATTGGGAAAATCAAGATTCGGTAACGGTTTACGAACCGACTCAGTGGGTAAAAGGTTCTCAAAGAACTTATGCCGAACTGTTAGGTATTCCTGTCGAGGGGGTTCGGATCATCAGTCCCTATATCGGCGGAGCATTTGGTTCAAAGGCATTTCCCTGGCCTCACGGTATTCTCTGTGTTGCTGCTGCTAGAGAAATTCAGCGTCCTCTTAAAGTAGTTGTCTCCCGTCGTCAAATGACTGCTAACACTGGACATCGATCGCAAACCGAACAAACTATGCGCTTGGCAGCTAACAAAGACGGCAAACTAAAAGCGATCGAGCATACAGCCAAAACTTGCACTTCCCCAGTTAAAAATTTTCCCGAACCCTGCACTGGCATCACCCCCGTTCTTTACGCTACGCCGAATATGCGACTCAAACAAGAGATAGCAGTACTTAACGTGGGTGCGCCTACTTTTATGCGTGCGCCTGGGGAAAATCCAGGGATGTTTGCTTTAGAGTCTGCTATGGATGAGTTAGCTTGGGAGCTTAATATAGACCCAGTAGAATTGCGTTTGAGAAATGAAACAAAAGAACATCAGCGCAAAAAACTGCCATTCTCAGCAAAACATTTTGCAGAATGTTTGAAAACAGGGGCAGAAAAGTTTGGCTGGAGTCAACGCCAGATGCAACCACGTTCTCAGAAGCAGGGCGATCTGTTAGTCGGTTGGGGAATGGCATCCTCCGCCTTTCCCGCTTTACGAAGTAGTGCGGAGGCTCAAGTACGCTTACTTCCCGATGGTACGGCTCACGTTTTGACATCAGCTAATGATATGGGAACGGGAGCTTACACTGTGGTAGCAATGACTGCTGCGGAAACTCTAGGGCTGCCAGTAGCCAAAGTTAAGGTGGAATTAGGGGACTCAGTGTTGCCAAATGGCGGGATGGCTGGAGGCTCTCAAATGACTGCTACCCTTACTCCTGCGGTTTTAGCTGCTTGTCAGAAAGTTCTCGAAACAGCAAACGCCCAAAACGCACCAGAAGCTTTTGCCAACCTCCGCGAGTCGGGA
This sequence comes from Hyella patelloides LEGE 07179, assembly GCF_900659865.1. Taxonomy (GTDB): domain Bacteria; phylum Cyanobacteriota; class Cyanobacteriia; order Cyanobacteriales; family Xenococcaceae; genus Hyella; species Hyella patelloides. The sequence continues at coordinate 16,451 of NZ_LR213832.1, read as the reverse complement.
CGTGCAGCCTATGAAGCAACTGCATCATCTGCTCCTAGTGAAGAGAGTAAAAAGTTTGCTTTTAACTCTTGGGGGGCGCATTTCTGTGAAGTTACTGTTGATGAAGAAATTGCTCGTCTCCGCGTAACTCGTTGGGTTTCGGTAATTAATATCGGGCGAGTCCTTAATAGCAAAACAGCAGCTTCTCAGATACGCGGCGCCGTAATTATGGGCATTGGACAAGCTTTAATGGAAGAATGTCATTTCGATCCCAATACTGGCTATCCTGTAGTTTACGACTTAGCGACTTATCACTACCCAGCCCATGCAGATATTCCCCGCATTGAAGTAAATTTTGTTGGTGAGCCAGATTTCAATTTTAATCCGATGGGTGTGCGTGGAGTGGGCGAAATCGGGATTACAGGCGTATCTGCTGCTGTTTCTAATGCCGTGTATCACGCTACTGGCAAGCGTATCCGCAGTTTGCCTATTACTCCCGATAAATTACTTTGAATATCGAGATCGAGGTTTAACTCCTCCACTAAAGATAAATAAGTAGAATAAAGCCTAGTGGTCGTCAACTCTACACAGACGGGTTGAATTTCTGAGGTGAATTATATTATAAATAGATTTTCTTCAGGGATTTTACCGCGTCTTAGGTATCAACAAAGCATCTCCAACTATTGTGGCTGCGGTTAAGGAGGTTTACAAATAAGGATGATTTTTCTATATGTATCATTGATTTTCAGCAATCTCTAGAAATAAAGTTTTGCGAAAAATAGAGTATTTATCTACTAGATACTCCCGCTTATTAATATGTCCAAACGAACATTACTGATCAATTGGCTTTATTATCATCCTGTAGGTCATGCTGTCGAAGGATTTGCTGTTGCAGCAGAATATTATGCAGCCAATCCCGATTTAGAAATTCACCTATTATTAAATTCTCGAACCCCTGTGGAACTTGCCAAAAGTTGCTCTTGGGTAGCAAAGTGCTATCCAATTGACGTTGATGAAATAGCAATCGAAGGTGAATTGGCCAATTGTCTTCAAGAATTATCGAAAGATTGGGATTATATCGTATATTCTAGGCGTTGGCTTAATCCTAAAGGCAATTACTCTCAAAAACTTATTAATTCCCATAATATTATCAACAATCTGTGCAAAGCTCGTTTGTGGCAGGGAATTAGAGGTGAGCCAGGGCAGGGTAATACAATTGCTCCTGACTTTAGAACCGAAACCAAGTTCAAAATGTCTTTACCAGAATCGGCACGGCGGTACGCAAAACAGTTTAAACAACAAAATTTAATTTTCTCTATTCTTTTAGCTGGCTCTTCCTCAGAAAAAATCTATCCACAAATTCGGTGGTGGAAGTTGCTGTTTCAAAACTTGAACGAAGCATTTCCTCAGATTCGTTTATTGGTTTTAGGTCATACCAAAAGTAAATCTGGTAGAACAACCACGCATACTTATTGTCAAACCGAGCTTGAAGAGCTTTTTTCCACAATCCCCAATGCGATTAACTGCTACGATACAGGAATTTTCAACCAGCTTGCTCTAATTGAATTATCAGATTTATTTATTTCACCTCATACTGGTTTTGCCTTTCTTGCACCGTCTGTTGGTACTAGATGGTTAGCAATATCGGGTGTCAGATGGCCCGATCCTACTTATGCCAATATGCCTTTTTACTCAGTTCTTCCTCCTTGTCCTCAATATCCTTGCTTTCAGGACATGAAGTTAGAATGTCGGACGCGAATTTGTCTTAATCAATCGGTTTCTTGTATGGACAAAGAACTCGATCTGCGTATACCAGAAGTGATTGAAGGAGCGAAACACCTCTTAAATCCTGACTTTGATTTGTCTGCGGCGATTGAAACCTATAGAACCTCGGCTGTTAAAAAAAATGTAAATCTTGATCGCCTTTACACTCTTAAAATATTAGAAGAGCGCAAAATGTTGTGGTAATCACAGTAAACACTAGAGTAATTACCAAAATAGTCTAAAAAAATGCCACTATAAAAAAATTTAAATAGATGAACAATTAGAGATAGGAAAAACATGGGTACTTCTGCACAAAACGTTGCTATTATTGGGGCTGGACTTGGGGGATTGGCTTGTGCGATCGCTCTACACAAACAAGGTATTAACGTTCAAGTTTACGAGAAAGCGAAAGATTTTCGCCCTGTTGGTGGAGGCTTGGCTTTGTTTCCCAATGGGTTGAATTTTTTAGAGCTTATTGAACCTGGCATAGTTGAAACTATTAAAAATTCTGGCTGCTGCCCACACAAAATAGTTAGAAAAAATATTGCTGGAGAAATAATTAGCTCTAGTCCAACTACTCAATTAATCGAAAAATACGGACAAGCTATCGTAACTATTTGGTGGTGGCATTTGCAACAAATACTTGTATCAAAACTACCTGCCAATAGTATTCACCTCGATCGCCAATGTATTGGTTTTAAACAAAGCGATCTCGCCCAAGGCGAGGCGCAGCGCGATCGAGGAAACGTAGAAATCTATTTTGAAGGAGGAAAAACAGCCCGTGCAGATTTATTAATTGGTGCTGATGGCATCAACTCCGCAGTTAGAAAAACCCTCATAGGAGAAGAGCCACCCCGCTATCTTAATAGTATGTCTTGGCGAGCTATTATCAAGTGCCAGCAAAATATAAATATCCTTAATCCCGATGAAATAGTTCGCATTGTTAGTGACAAACAGTTTCTATTTCTGATTAATGTCGGGGATGGATATCTGAATTGGACTACTCGAAAATTTGCTCCAGAATATCACCTTTCAACTAATGATGAAGCAATGAAAGATCGTATTCTTCAAGATTTAACTAATTGGGCAGAACCGATACGTAATTTAATTGAAATCACTCCACCAGAAAAAATTTTTGAATTTCCAATTTGCGATCGCCTTCCTCTTGGTAGCTGGAGTAAAGGTAGAGTTACTCTATTAGGCGATGCAGCACATCCCATGAGTCCCTCAGTAGGACAGGGTGCTAACAGTACTTTTGAAGATGCCTGGGTACTAACACAATGTCTGGTGCGATTTTCTACCATTGAAGAAGCTTTTAACGAATATGAAAAAGAAAGAATAGAGCGCGCTAAGATTATGCAAATTAAGAGTGCTGAAGCCGAAAAGAACCAGTGGAAAACTGATGACAAAACAAAGCCACCGTCACAACCACAACAGCGCAGAAATTTCGATAGTAACTTTACTGATTGGCTTCATAACTACAAACCTTTTTCAAGTATTAGCAATATTTGGTATTGAGCATGAACCGAATCCTATATTATCACCCACAATCTAACTTTTCTCGAAAAATCCGAATCCTTCTAGCTGAAAAACAGATACCTTATGAACTCAAAGAAATTAACTTGATGAATAAACCTCCTTCCTTTTTGGAAGTTTCTCCTATTGGGAAAGTCCCTGTACTGGTAGATGAAGATGGTACAACGATTTGGGATTCTAGTCTAATTGCAGAATATATAGATGAAAAATATCCAGAACCGAGATTTTACCCTGCTGATTTTAGAGAACGGCTTGAATGTCGAAAATGGGAAGAGTTAGCAGATACGTTAGGAAATAAGATTATCAGTCTGTGGATTTTGAACTTAACGAACAAAGAAAACCCGACTCCTTATCAGTTAATGTTAGAACAATCTATCAATTACCTCTTTTCGGTTTTTGAAAAAGAATTAGCCCAAACTGAATATTTATTAGGAGGTGAAATCTGGTCAATTGCTGATATATCGGCTTTATGTTCTTTTGATTATTATAATTTACGGTTTAATGAAAATTGGAAATTAGACTATCCTCATTTAAAAACTTGGTTCGACCAACTCCATCAGCGAGAATCAGTTTATTCAACTATTCCTCAATCAAAGCAATAATTATTTTACTAACACCAGCTGTCATTTAAGCTTAACTTTTGAACAATGAGAAAAAATGCACGAATTACAAGCAATTACTAATGCTTTTGAGAAAAGCCCACAAAAAGGAGAAACTACTTTTCTAGCAACTATAGTTAATACTTTTGGTTCTACTTACCGCCAAAAAGGAGCAAAAATGTTAATTACAGAAACAGGCGAAATGGTAGGCACTTTAAGCGGAGGTTGTGTAGAAAATGATATCTGGCAATATACTAAACAAATAGCGAGCGAACCTCTTTTAATAAGTTACGATGCTACTTCGGAAGAAGACCTTATTTGGGGTTTTGGACTGGGTTGTAATGGTGCAGTACAAATATTACTAGAAAAACTCGATCGCTCTTTAAATCTCTCTCCTCTAAATTTAATTGCTCAATGTCTGAAAAATCAAAAATATGGCACGATCGCTACTATTTTCTCTGTAGAAGGTACGATTAATTTAAAAATTGGCTCTCGTTTTATTCTTTATCCTGACGATACTACCTACACCGATATTCAAGATCGAGAGTTGAAAAAAGCGATCTCTGCTGACACTATTGCTGCTAAAAATACGCGAAGATCGACTGTTAATAAATATCAATTATCATCAGGTAGCGTAGAAGTTTTTATCGAAGTCATTCACCCCCCCACTTCTTTAATTATTTTTGGTGCGGGTCGAGATGCCCTGCCTGTAGTAGAATTAGCTAAAGCCATAGGCTGGCAAGTTACTATAGTTGATTGTCGCGCACAAGAAAAAACCTATCAAAGATTTGCCAAAGCAGATAAAATTATTCTTACCCGTCGGGACATTATTAGCCAACAGATATCAGTAAGTGAAAATACCGTAACTGTTGTCATGACTCATAATTATTTTGACGATCGCGATATTATAAAATTTCTCCTACCAACAAAAATTCCTTATTTGGGTGTGATGGGTTCAAAAAATCGCATTGCTAAAATAATAGAGGAACTAAATCCTACTAAAACCCAATTAGAAAAATTATACAGTCCCATCGGTTTGGATATTGGAGCGGATACTCCCACAGAAATTGCTAGCGCGATCGTTACCGAGATTCAAGCAGTTTTAGCAACACGTAATGCTGGTTTCTTAAAATATCGCTCTCAACCTCTCCATCAAAGATACGATATTAAGCAAAAGCAAGTCGGACAACCAGAAACGGTCTTGACAGTTGAACAAAAATAAAGAGAAAAAAACTCCTGTCGCTGCTATTATCCTTGCTGCTGGTGCATCTAGACGAATGGGTCAACCGAAGCAATTATTACTCTATCAAGGACAAACTTTACTTGGCTATATTACTAAATGCGCGACCGCTTCTTCGTGCAGTCCAGTAATAGTAATACTAGGAGCAAATGCTAATAAAATAGAACCAGAAATAGCTCAACTTCCCATAAAAATAGTTAAAAATCCTCAATGGAATGAGGGAATTAGTAGTTCTATTCGTTGTGGAATTGCATATATTAAAAAGCAATTTTTAAACATAGATGGAGTAGTTTTTCTTACCTGCGATCAGCCTTTTATTTCTGCTGAAATTATCGATCGACTAATTGATGTTTATCATTCAAACAATAAACTTATAATTGCCAGTCAATATGAAAAAACTAAAGGAATACCAGCCTTATTTCCTCGCCGTTTTTTCTCAGAACTAATAGAACTAAAAGGCGATCGCGGGGCTAAAAAAATAATTAATAAATATCCAAAGCTAGTTGACAAGATAGATTTTCCTCAAGGCGAAATAGATTTAGATACGTTTGAAAATTATCAACATTTAATTTCAAGTGATCGTACTAATTTAAAACAATAGTAATTATGTCAACACAGGAATGGAATCCCACAAGGGGACAACGTAAGCCGATGTTTCCTCGGCATTTCCTTCCGTCAACGCTATATTACCAAAAAAGCGATCTCGGCTCTGCCGAGGCGCGGTGCGATCTCGAAGTGTCAGACTTTGTTTGATCGCTTTTTCGTGCAGTCTCGTAATAGTAGCTAAAAATACAACTATAATAAGTCTTACTGCTATTTTATTAAGAAAAATTCTCACTAAAATATTTGAAGATGCCTATTTCATCAAGACGTGGTGTTCTTGCCCTCACAATCGAAGATATCAAAGAACTCCAAGCTCAAGCAGAACAACAAGGGGAGTTGATATACCAGAAAACTGAGTTGGGGATTCAGGAAAATTTGCCACGCAAGTTGGGAGAGGCAGGTATTCGCATTATTCAAATCAGAGGAGGATTAACTATTTGTATTGGTAGTGGTCAACTATGGCAAACTTTAAATTTAGAACGGCATCACGGTCGAACATTTCCCGTAGTAGCTAAGTTTTATTTATCAGGTAGTTGTCGGGTGAAAACGTCTGGAGTATCTGAGATTGAACCAGACTATGAAGAAGTGGCGGGATACAATTACCTCGATCATTTGTCAAGTATGACCAAATTTGAGCAATGGCGGTCTAATGCACCCCTTCAGATAGTAGAGATTTATGCCAATGTGGATTATTTTTGTAACTTCAGCACAACTAAGAACACCTTGCCACGCCCTTTACAAATATTGATGCAAGATTCTGAAAGATTTCATCAGTCTTTAGGAAAAATAACCCCAGCGATGGTTCAGGTACTTCAGCAAATCCTCCACTGTCCCTATCAAGGTTCGACACAGCAACTCTATCTAGAAAGCAAGGCTCTGGAGCTATTAACGCTACAGTTTGCTTGTCTTGAAGCTGATTCCCCTACATCTAGTCAACGTCCTCTGAATCCTAGTGATTTAGAGCGGGTGCAGTATGCCAGAGATATTTTGGTTAAGCATTTAAACAATCCACCATCTTTAACGGAATTAACCCATCAAGTTGGCTTGAGCGATCGCAAACTTAAGCAAGGATTTCGTTTTCTGTTTGGCACAACAGTGTTTGGATATTTACGCGATTACCGTATGAAACAAGCTCAATACCTGCTTCATTCCCATCATATAACCGTTGCTCAGATAGCCAATCAAGTAGGATATCGTAATCCAGAAGCATTTAGTACTGCGTTTCGACGAAAATTTGGTGTAAGTCCAAAAGCTTATCAATTAGGGCGATGGGTATAGAGGGGCAGAGGTGCAGGTGTGCGGAGGGCGATGGGGAGTCGTCACTGGGGGACTGGGGAATCATTATTACTATTACCTCTTGCCTCTTGCCTCTTGCCTTCATCATCTTGACTTCTGACTTCTGCCTTCCAAAAAAGTCGGTTTCACAAAGAAAAAAAGTCGGTTTCACAAAGATTGCGCTTGCTTTTATGTAATATCATAATTTCACTTAACTAATAAGAAATATAGGCATTAGCAATGGTTGAGTTGAGTTTGACAAGTGATGCAAGTGAGTAATTAATGAACGGATTGGCACATAATACGTGTTTGAATGTGTTAGGAGGAGCGATCGCTTTATTGATGGCGCAATCTACTTTAGCATCAGAAGCAATGAGGCTACCAACAGTGAAAGTTTCCACAGAGCATTTTTATGCTACTTCTGCGAGCTATCTATTGGCACAACAAAATTCGGCGATTGTTCGGGTAACAGCAGTAGAACTGAATCAAACAGATAATAAATTAGAGGTTATCTTAAAAACTTCAGCAGGAAGTGAAAGATTAGTCCCGTTGATTCTCCCTGAAGGTAAAGAGCTGGTAATTGATATTTTGGATGCAACTTTAGAATCTTCCCTTAAAGATGGTATAGAAGAACTAAATCCTGCACCTCAGATTAGGAAAATTACAGTCAACCAAACAACTCGCGACAGTATTCAGATTAGGATTACGGGAGCAGCACAAACACCATCCGTAGAAATAGTTACAGGTACGGATGATTTGGTCTTGAGCATTTCCCCTCAAGGGACTACAACAGCAACCGAACCCGATGAGGAAATCGAAATTATTGCCACAGGGGAAAGGGAAGATGATGATTATTTTGTTCCCGATGCTACCACTGGTACTCGGACAAATACCCCAGCGCGGGATGTTCCCCAATCAATTCAGGTAGTTCCCCAACAGGTGCTAGAAGACCAACAAATAACCAACTTAGAAGAAGCACTCCGCAATGTTAGTGGTGTAGTTGGTGGTACTACGGAAGGAACAAGCTTTAGATTTGCGATTCGGGGCTTCGAGCGTGCTACTATTCTCAGCGATGGATTTACCCTATCTGCCTCAGATAACTTAGCGCGTTCTGGATTTCAAAATCTGTCAGAAATAGCCAATCTCGAACAAATTGAAGTGTTAAAAGGGCCAGCCTCAATTTTATATGGTGAGGTTAATCCTGGTGGTGTAATCAACTTGGTTACTAAAAAACCTCTAGCAGAACCTTTTTATGAAGCGGAATTAGAGCTAGGAAATCGCAATTTTGTTAAGCCTCGTATAGATATATCTGGTTCTTTAACTTCAGATGGCAGCTTACTTTATCGCCTCAATGCTTTATACCAGAATGATGATGGTTTTCGAGATTTTGACCAAAATAACGAGCGATTTTTTATTGCACCAGCTTTAACTTGGAACATAGGAAAACGTACTCAAGTAGGATTTCAATTAGAATATCTTGATGATCAACGACCTTATAACAGTGGGTTAATTGCTTTTGGTGAAGGAGTAATTGATGTCGATCGCGGTCGCATTTTTAATGAGCCAGATGATTTTAATCATACAGAAACTCTGACAACTGGCTATACTCTGAGTCATAGCTTCAATGAAAATTGGCAAATACGCAATCAATTTCAGTACGGCAGACAAAATCGTGATGGTTTGACTGCTACTCCGATTAATTTTGATGAGACTACGGGAAATCTGCTGCGTGCTGATTCATCGGTTGATGATTTCAAAGAAAATTATGCTTTGCAAACCAATATGGTGGGAGAATTTACCACAGGGGCGATCGAGCATAAGCTGCTATTTGGTGTCGATTTTAGTAATACCTATGCCGATCTATTAACGGAAGTCAATTTTACCGATCTCCTACCTCTTAACGTTTTCGATCCTGTTTATGGTGCTTTTCCTCGCGATGCTAGCCAAAGAGTAACCGCAAGAGATGAACAGATTGAAACCACCAGATTTGGTATTTATCTACAAGACCAAATATCTTTGACTGACAATTTTAAATTGCTAGGAGGTTTGCGTTATGACAATATCGACCAAACCCTTGATATCAGTGGTCTAGCCTTTGGCGAAAGTGAACAATCTCAAAACCCAGACGCTTTAACTCCCCGTATCGGTTTAGTATATCAACCAGTTCCCCCTATCTCCCTTTATACCAGCTATGCACAATCTTTTACTCCTGGTACAGAAACGACAGCAGAAGGTGATTTACTCGAACCAGAAGAGGGAGAAGGTTTTGAAGTCGGTATCAAAGCCGATATTATACCCAATCAGCTTGCTGTTACTGTAGCTTACTTTAATATCACCAAACAAAATGTTGCTTCCCCCGATCCAGATTTTCAAGGTGTGACTAATGTTTTTGTGGCTACGGGAGAACAAAACAGTCAAGGGATTGAATTCGATCTTAGCGGAGAAATTTTACCAGGCTGGAACGCAATCGCTTCCTATGCTTACATTGATGCCGAAGTAACTGAAGATAATCTAATACCTGTAGGGAATAACCTAGTTGGCATACCCGAACACAGTTTTAACTTGTGGACAAATTACACTATCCAACAAGGTAGCCTAGAAGGATTGGGATTTGGTATTGGTTTGAATTTTGTCGGAGAAAGGGAAGGCGATATCAATAACAGCTTTAAATTAGACGAATATTTTCTGACCAATGCAGCCATATCTTATCAACGAGATAGCTGGAAATTAGCCGTAAACTTTAAAAATATTTTTGATGTTGATTATGTTCGGGGAACTCCCTTTAGTAGATTAAGAAATATAGAAGTAGGAGAACCTTTTACAGTAATTGGCTCGGTTTCTGTTCAATTTTGATTTAATTATTTTGCTCAAAAATATCATTATGGGATTGAATTTAGAGAAGTTACATTAGTTTCAGCGATCGCCTTTTTTCCAAAGAGCAAACACCATGACTTCAAAGAAAAATCTAACTAAATTTAGCTTACTCGGCTGTTTGTACGTTTCCCAGTACATACCGATCGCCTTTTTCTATCAGGCTTTACCCGTATTTTTGCGTCAGCAGGGAGTTGCTTTAAATGCGATTGGTTTGCTTCCTTTGATTTCACTACCCTGGATGCTCAAATTTTTGTGGTCGCCTCTAGTAGATCGCTATAGTTTTAGCGAGCATCAGCATTATCGTCCTTGGATTATCGGTTGTCAAAGTCTACTAGCTTTAACTTTGATAGCTGTTGCTTTTCTGAATATCGAACAAAATCCCATGGCAATGATAATTAGCTTATTCATCGTTTGCTTTTTGGCAGCTACTCAAGACATTGCTACTGATGCTTTAGCGATTAATTTACTCTCGATTGAAGAACGAGGTGTAGGTAACGGAGTTCAAGGTGCGGGTAACTATCTGGGTGCGATTATTGGCGGAGGCGGAATGTTAATCTTGCTCAATCGCTGGGGATGGCAAAATAGTCTATTAATTATGGCAATGTTTACTTTACTAGCAACGCTCCCTATTTGGCTACATCAAGAAAAAACTCAGACTAACTTAAGGCAGGAAAAACCCAATTTCAAAGCCTTGATTAAATTCTGTCGTCGGCGAGGAATCACAAGTTGGTTGTTCATTTTGCTGACTTATAGCCTGGGTATTAGAATGGCAACTTTTATGTTTCAACCATTGCTAGTGGATTTGGGACTATCTTTAGAAGAAATCGGTCTACTAACAGGAATTATTGGTTTTAGTGCTGCGATGGTCGGTGCGCCGATAGCGGGGTTTTTGATTACTCCTTTGGGGCGCAAGCGATCGCTGATTATTTTTGGTATTTTGCAATCTTTAGCGATCGCTCTTTATTTAATTCCTGGAATGAAGATCGTCAATGCACCGCTACTATATCTAGCTTGCATCATTGTCCAAATGACTTTCAGCATGGCTTCTACTGCAAAGTTTACAGTGATGATGGATCGAAGCGAATTAGATACTGCTGGCACAGATTACACTCTTCAGGCTTCATTTTCGACTTTCAGTACTATTTTTGCAAGCGGAATCGCTGGAGTGATGGCTGAAGCTTTAGGATATGTTTCCTTATTTATAATTTCTCTGGTTATTAGTCTGGCAAGTGTAGCATTAACGGCGAAAACTTTCGCTCCCAAGCTATCAACTCAGTAAGTAAGCAATAGGTGCAATAGGTGCAGAGAAAACACATAAAAACTTATTACTTATTACTCATTAACTATTATTACCTATAAAAAAATGAGCCAAATTGTTATTACTGAAGAAAAATATCCCATTATTTACGTCCATTTTAAAGGTGCTGCCACCTTAGAAAATACACAAAATTTTTTAGCTCGTTTTAGTGAATGGCTATCTCGTAGCGAGTCATTTAGCCTCATCTTACGGCAGACAAGTATAGAAAAGGAATCAGTACCAGCAGAAGAATCTAAAAAATTTCATTTAGCGATCGCCCAATGGGCAAAGCAAAATAAACCACAAATTGCTCAATACTGTATCGGCATGGCAATGGTCATTGATTCGCCTGAAGCCTTAAAAGAGCAACAAGTAAAACTACCCAAAACGATTAATTCGCTGTTTGGCTGTTCTGGTCAAGCTTTTGCCACCAATACTGAAGCAGAAGAATGGATTAAAAGTTAAATAGATTTAGATACGTTGGGAAATCATCAGCAACTAATTTCAAAGGAAGGACTTAAGATTTACAAATAATCAGGGTTAGAAGCTTTTTATCTACAAAAATAGATTGTTCCTTTCGACCGATAAGGTAAAAGAAACGGTACGATATGTCCCATTCTGAGAAAAATACTAATACTTATTTGGTATCAATATAACTACATAAAGGTATTGGACAGGATCGAGCGATCGACTGCATCATAAAACTTGTAACTAGATCGGTGAGTCCATGAAAACAATTCAGCTTGTGGATAACTTTAGTCTCAACAATCTCAAAATTGTCGAACAACTCAAACCTCAACCAACCGAAAAACAAGTTTTAGTAAAAATCGAAGCTGTATCTCTTAACTATGTGGATTTGCTAGTAATTAAAGGATTATTAAATCCTAATTTATCACTGCCCTATATTCCAGTTTGTGATGGGGCTGGTATTGTCGAAAGAGTAGGAGAAGAAGTTACAGCATTTAAGCCTGGAGATAAAGTATCGACAACTTTTATTCCCGATTGGATTAATGGTAAACCTACTACGCGAACAACTGACTATCAAACTAGACAAGGTTTAGGTAATATCTCAGGTCAACTTAGTCAATACAAGTGTTTTTCTGCTAACCAACTTATTTCTCTTCCTAGTAATCTGACTACTATTGAGGCTTCTACTTTACCAATCGCAGGTCTTACCGCTTGGAATGCTTTAAGTTACAGTAATTTAAAAGCCAATGATACTGTATTGTTACAGGGAACAGGCGGTGTATCTATATTCGCTCTCCAATTTGCCAAAGCACTAGGAGCAAAGGTAATTATTACTTCTAGTAGTGATGAGAAATTAGAGAAAGCACAAAAGTTAGGTGCAGATATAGTTATTAATTACAAAAACGATCGCGATTGGGAAACAACTGTACGCAATATGACTCAAGGTTATGGTGCAGATATAGTTATCGAAACAGTAGGCGGAAGCAATATAAGGCGATCGCTGAAAGCACTACGAATGGGTGGTCATATTTCAGTTGTGGGCTTATTAGATGGTTTTGAATCAAATATCGATGTTTTATCTTTATTACACCAACAAGCAACAATTCGCGGACTAGAAGTGGGTGGAACGCATCAATTTGAGGCTATGAATCGAGAAATCGAATCTTTAGATATTCATCCCATAATCGATCGCATCTTTCCTGTAGAGCAAACCCAAGAAGCATTTGAATATCTCAAACGAGGCTTACATTTAGGTAAGGTAGTTATTTCTTTTTGACATATTCCCCGCCGTAGAACGAACAGTGATTCTAGGATACTGGCGTAGATAGCAGTTCTTCGACTGTCTGACATCTACTCTCCTACTGGAGAATGGAAGATGCTTGAGTAATTTTAAGTCTCCAGTGTTAACCGCATTTATACATTTTACTAATGCTAAAAAAATTAATTACTCAAGTCACTATTACTGCTTTTGCAGTGGTTTCTGTTTCATTTCTATTGAATGACGGCGATCTCGCCCTTAGCGATGCACTACGCGATCATCTTTTTTCTCACAAGGTTCTAGTTACAACCGTAGCAGCACAAAGCAACAAAAGCATCAACAAAGAAAACAAAACTAAAGCTGAAAATAAGATCGAGTTACCCCAAGACTTCCAATATCCCAATGGCATCACCCAAGCTAGTGATGGAACAATCTATGTTGGTTCGATTGTGAGTGGACAAATTTTGCAAATTGCTCCTGATGGCACAAGGGAAATCTTTTTTCCAGGAAGTGAGTCAGTCTTTGCAGCTACCAGTTTACGATTAGATGAGCAACGAGGAATACTTTGGGGAACTTCTCCTGATTTTTTAGGTGTTACTAATGCTGATGGGGAAATAGTGCGTCGCCCTCATCGAGTTTTCGCCCTCGATACTTCTACAGGGGAAGTAATAAGATCGCTCTCGATGCCCGATAATGGTTTTGGTAACGATATTGCTCTCGATAGTGATGGGGGAGTTTATGTTACTGATAGTTTCCAGCCTCGGATTCATTATCTTGCTCCTGAAGCCAACCAGTTCGAGACTTGGGTAGAAGATGAATTATTCCGTCCTGAATCAGAAAAAATAGGATTAGCTGGTATTGCCCGTCATGATAATGGTACAACTATTGTCGGAATGTACTCAAGAGGAGACTTACTCAAAATAATGCCCCAACCTGAAGGCTCGCAAATAGAGTTAATTTCCTTAGAAAGACCACTAGAAAACCCTGATGGAATGCAGTTTGCTCCCGATGGCTCACTCTTGCTTACCGAAGGTGCCATGGAAAGTGGTGATGGTCGTCTTGTACGCATCGATGTCTTGTCCCCTGGTACTGAACCCAAACCAATAGAAACTTTAGCATCGGGTTTCGACTTACCTGTTAATTTAACGACACTGGGTAATAATGTCTGGGTTACAGTCTCTCGTCTGCGCCATCGCCTTTTACCAGAACAAAAAATAGAAATTCCCGATCGCTTTTTTGTTCATCATTTTGTCTTATAACTTTTAATTTTGATAACCTGATTCTACAGCTTCTAGTTCTTGATTTAATTGTCGATCGTTATTGACCTCTTTGCGTTCGCCTTTATCTTTGTGAATGTACGTAGTCAATGAAGTAAAATTTCGGCATCAACCAAAATCTCAGTAAAGCAGAAATGCCTAACCCTAAGAGTGCCGAGATCGTCAACCATACCCCTAAATCAATCCTAAGACTATCAGGTAAAACTGCCACAATTGAGACAATCACAATGAAATAAGTTAGTAGTATCCATTGCCAAAGCTTGACGATCTTTAATGTATTTCTGCAACTGCTACAATGCTGCGTATGTTGATGATAGCGGTCTAATAAGACTTCGCGGGATGTTGTCCCAGTAGGCAGGGAAGCAACAACACCCACTTGTTCCCAAGGTAATTTGCCTTCACAATAGCGATCGAGCCAAGAATGAAACTCAATTACCAAACGATCTGCTTTGGTAGGCATTTTGTAAGCAGTTTTCCAATTTATGTTCTGTAAAAAGCTTTCCTGTTGATGAAGCAAAACCATATCTCCATCCAAAATCAAATTACGATTTTGTAAATGATCCCACCAACGAGGAATTAAATGGTGAAGTTGGTAGGCGAAATTGCGGGAAAACTGAGCAACAATTCGCGATTTACCAGGTGCAACAGGAATACAATAGGTAATTAATCCTAATTGTTTGCCTCCAGGTAACACAATCTCATACTCCAAATGACAGGGAGGTTCAAAAGTAATCGTCGTCTTAAAAGGTTTATCCACTTCTGCTTTGATTAGCTCGATAGTCGATTGCACGACATTTAAAGGAATCGGATGAGCGCGCTCTCGATTTCCTTGGATACCATGATGAGCGAAAGGAACATGACTGGGGTCGGCAACATTTTCCACTAATGTCTGCCAGTCATATTCTAAATCCCGTACCATTGATGACCAAACAAAACCTTTATCAGAATCTATTTTTGATGATAGAGGTAGAGAAGTTTTGGCAGCTATTTCTGCTGAAGACTCATCCATCCACACCCAAAGCAAATCGTTTTTTTGGCAGGAAGGATAAACTGTAGCACAGAAATTCTGATTCTTTTGAGCTATGATTTCTGGATTATCCGCTTGAGGAATGCGAGTACAATCTCCATTTGCTTCAAATTGCCAGCCATGATAACTACACATCAAATTATTAGATTTATCATCAATTCTGCCTTCACTTAATGGCGCAAGACGATGAGGACAGCGATCTAAAAAAACCTGATAAGTTTTTGATGATGGCTGTTTCCAAATTACCAAAGGAATTCCCAGTAAAGTTGCAGTAGTCAGTTTTTGCGGATCGATATCTTCAACGGGTAATAGAGGATACCAGTGCTGAAAAAAATTAAACGATGACATATTTCGCTCAGATACTAACTTGGCTTAAGTATACAAAGAAACGAGCAGTTGATAATAAACCTCAAAGGGATACTATGGGTCGCTATAGCGATTTGGCAGGGACTCAGTTAGTTGCCGAAACCGATTACACTTTCGACCTCAACGGACGTTTGACGGATTTAGACCACAGTAACGGTACGGGAACGATCGCTAATTATGATTATAGCTATGATATCAACAATCGGATTACAGAATTTGCTTCACCCGAAGGAGTATCCATCTATAACTATGATGATACCGACCAATTAACAGAAGCAGACCATAACTATCAAGTAGACGTATACCTACGATGAAAAAGGCAACCGCACCAATGACGGAAAAAAATAAGATTGGTCTATGATTACTAATATTGAAAAACTAAAGTCAGAACTATTTTCTCGTAAAATTGTCTATTATGAATATGCCATGAAAGGTTGCAGTGAATCGGAAGTTCTGGAACTAGAATCAAGATATGGTAAATTTCCTCTAAGCTATAGACAAATTATCAAAACAATCGGACATGGTGCAGGCTCTTTAATTAAAGACGATTCAACTCATTTTTATATTTCCCCTTCTACTAGGAATTTCGATAATTCTATTGTGCGTATAAATGAAGAATTCAAGATAGATAGGGAAGAAGCATTAGAAAATGAAGATGGAGATCTAATACATGAGGATTTTTTTACGATACCTGAGTGTATTTTTATTATTGAGTCATGGGATGGTAATGATCAGTATATTTTAACCGATCCCAAAGAACAAAAAAAAAGATTCTCCTGTTTATGTCCATCAAGATAATGGAGTTGTCAAAAATATATATTCTTCTGTTTGGGAATGGATAGATGAACTTGTTAAATCATAATTAATATCAAACAAAGATAAATTATC
>NZ_LR213831.1 GCF_900659865.1 Hyella patelloides LEGE 07179 | reverse complement strand
GCGAAAAAAAAAACGTGTGCTGATGATCGGCAGAAATTTAATCTGCACTCTAATTTTAGAGAACAGTAAAATCCCAAAAACTTTACTGGCAAAGACTTTGAACCACTTTTGAACCAAGGCGAAAAAACGATTTTTTTTTCTTGTGCGGATCATCGGCAGAAATTCAAGTGGAGCAGTTTATCGTTAAAAATGTAAAAGAAAAACAGGGCAAAGAACATACAGCTAACTTCAGCTTTCTCCACTCTGCTTTTCCCGAAAAATAATAGCACAACCCATCTTACCATGAAAGAAAACTCAATAAATAGATATCAATTTAGCCTTAAGACAGGCTCGATAGCCGTAGTAGCTCTTGTTCTCAGCACTACTATTGCAGAAGCCAAAGTTCTGAACAAAGACGAATTAGCCTATGGGGTCACCAATCCCGTACCTAGCTGTAATGGTGATAGCTATGACCCTTATGGCGGACGTATGGATGAATTTCTTGATCCAGAGGACGATCTTGAACATATGGATAGACTCTTTGAATCTATGGGAGGTGAGCGTTTAGACGATCCTTGTTATCGATAAGACCGCTAACAAACTCTTTCTCAGTTAACTCGCTTGCGCAGATGCGCAAGCCCACAACTTCTAAATATTGAACTCATAAGGAGAATACTATGAAACGTCAATCAACTCTTCTGATTTTAGCCAGTGCAACCTTAACTTTAACCATCGCTCTACCCGTACTTGCTCAAAATTACACAAGTAGATGGGCTTGTCACCTGAAACACCGCGATAATCAGTACGTAGGTAAGGTCGAACCTTGGTGGGCTAAAACTAAAGGAGATGCTGAGTGGGCGTGCAATGCCTGGATTTCTGAATGCGGTAACAATGGTGGTTGCTGGGCTCGTCGTATTTAATTCTCATAGGGCTTAAACAAAAATTAAGCTAATAGCTTATCGGTTTAAGCCCTTTGAAATAATTCGCTCCATCACCCATATTTCAACGTTGTGCTGTGGCAGTGGCTGGTGTCACGACTATAAATGTAGACCTTCATCTAAATATATGTCGCAACTAAAACCATCACCTCGGATCGACAAATTCCATAATCTCCGTCGTCTTTCTCAATTACTAGATAATGCTATTCCCATTCCTGGAACTCCCTATCGTATAGGAATAGACCCCATTTTAGGATTACTTCCTGGTGGTGGTGATACTCTGGCAGGAGCATTGTCCGCTTATATTGTTGTCGAAGCTGCGCGGATGGGATTACCTCGCCAAGTAATCGGGCAAATGGTCGCTAATCTTCTCTTAGATTCAGTAATAGGTGTAGTTCCCGTTTTAGGCGATCTTTTTGATGTTGGTTGGAAAGCCAATGTCAGAAATATGGCTTTATTGAAACAACATTTACCCCAAACTCAATATCATCCAGAAAGCGATCGCTTATTTGTAATGGGATTGATATTAACTTTAGCAGTTATTGTGATGGGATTTACTACTTTAACTGTTGTCTTAATTCGTTGGCTTTGGAATTTACTATTTTAACTGTTGTTTTAAGAGGAATGGAAGAAGATTTCAGCTTTCATGATTGGGTAGTCTCCAGCAAACAAGAACTATCGTTAGCGTCGCATTAACTTGAAAGGCGATCGAGATGATTCGGTTAATACTACGGCGTTTAATCAATAATCGACGGCAGAGAAAATTCAAGCTCAACACTGCCGAATATTAATTGATGAATACATAGGAATCACCACTAATTAATTGACTAATCACTATGAAAAATAAATTGAATGTAATTATTGCAAGTATGTCACTGGCAATAGTAGGTGGCATCTGTCTTAGTGCGCCAGAAATTACCAATGCTAAGACCAAGACAACATCGGAAACAACTTTATTAGCACAAAACCGATGTCAAGTAAATCAGTTTGAAAATCGAGTTTTTCAATTGACGAACTCTATCCGCCAAAGAAACGGTTTAAGATCGTTGACATGGAATTGCCAATTGATTACAGCAGCCAAAAGTCATAGTCAAACTATGGCTAGAAGTAGAAGAATGTTTCACAGTAATTTTAATCTGGCGGAAAATGTAGCTCGTGGACAACAAAGTCCAGAACAGGTTGTAAATGATTGGATGAATAGTCCTGGGCATCGTAGAAATATTCTCAATCGTAATGTAACTCAGATTGGAGTCGGTTTTGATAACGGAGCTTGGACTCAAGTATTTAGGTAATAGATCTGGCTTTAAATGAACAAGTCTTAGTTCAACAATGCTTACGAAAAGTTCGTACTAAAACCTAAGCCATTGAAGATAAACACAACCATTAATTTTACAAAGGAGAAAAATCATGTTTGGTAATAAAAAAGGGAAACAAAAAAAGGCAAGTCCCCAGAATCGGAAAAACAGTATGAATCGGAAAGCAAATATTAAACAACAGAAAAGGGGAGTTTATCCTGGACATCAATGTTTCAACGCAGACGATGATCGTACATACTATAGTCGAAAAAAAGTCAACGGTCACTCTGAAGGTAACAAATGGATTAAGAATGTACTTAAGAAGTATAATTATACTATAAAAGTAGTAGGAAAACCTTTCGTGCAGAATAGACCACCTGTAGGAGGCGTTCCTGAATGAAGGTATGATTTAGCAAAAATGCGATCGCATACAAGACAAAAGTTTCCAGTTCATCTAACTCTCGGAACCGTAACAAATTAACATGAATTAATTGTTGTATGCTAGGGCTATTTTATTCTAAAAATGTTCAAAATGCGCTCAAGACCATACTTACATTTTAGCGATCGCTCTTTGCCATATTGTTGAACCCTGCATCCCGATATAAATTCAGAGCTAAATTACGGGCGGGAGCGCAAGTGCTGCTGAAAGCAGTTCGCCATAAATTGAAGTGAATATAGTCTTTGATGGCGACTATTAGCTTTGTCGATCGCCCTAACAGTGCAGGCGATCGACCTTCATTAATCTCTCAATTTGATACCTAAATCCCTTCCTAATATTAGACGTAGAAATTAAATAACCATGAAAAAAATTAAGAAGACTGTAGACTCTTTTGTGATAAGAGAACTAAATAGGGAATGGTTGAGTTTAGTCACAGCCCATGGAGGAACAGCAGCAAGCGGGCCAGTGGCTAAATTTGCCAAAAATGTGGAAGATGCCACAACAGTATCAGCTACTTTAGGGTCAACCCCGAAGGCAGACAATGCGCTCATGGGTAGTGGCGATATCAAGTTAGCAGCAGAACTAAACGTAGCTCAATTAGCTGGCTCGATCGCAGCATTGTCGAGCTTAGTGAATGTCTATTCTAGTGCAGTATATTTCAAGGGTAACTATAATATCGTCAAGAATAACTCCTTGAATTCTCTGGCAGATTTGCCACCAACCAGCGAGGCACAAAAAGTAGATAATGAGAAGAAAAAAAATTCAGCCCAGCTAAATTTAGTAGAGAATTCAGGGAGCTTGCTAACAGCATTAAATGGCATAGCAAATGGCATCACAACTTTGATAAGTAATATAGAAGTTTTGGCAGCTTCAACACCAGCAGCAACAACATTAAGCGCAACAACATTTGGAGTTGGTGGAGGATTGACATCTGTCTTAGAAGGACTTGGGGCGTTGCGTGCTTTGATAGCGGGTCAGAAAAAAGGGAAACAAAAACAAGCACTCTCTCAGATAGAAAAAGGCTTTAAGGCATTGCCAGAGTATGTCGAAACATTTGTCGAGAAACAGAAAAGCCAGAGAGCTAAAGTAATAGAAAGCTTAGCGACTGAAATCCAGCCAGAAACAGAATTTGAGCAGGAAATAGCCAAGTACACTAAAATAGCAGAATTATTCAGGAGAGACTTAATACCGCTCATAACATCTTCAGTAGAACTCCATAGTTCAAGAAAGCAGGAACTTTATACCAATGCCAGCTTAGGAAGTATGAGTGCCTTGGGTGGTGTCTTACTATCATTCGCCACCTTCGTGGGTACGGGTACGGCGATAACCACACCAGTAGGTTGGAGTGTTTCAGGGATAGGAGTAGCAGGCGCGATCGTAGTTGAGGTGGGCAAAAAAAAGCTGGAAAAATCCCGTAAGCAAACTGTAGAGCGGATGATACGCGAACGACAAGCATTATCAAGATACATAAACAAGAGCGAAATATTTATCCACGAAAAGGGTAGTTACGAGCAGCGTAAGATCATGAGAAACGGAATCTTGAAAGAATTGTCACAAAGAGAGCAAGCAATAGTAAATACCCCAGAAAAGATTCATGAGAGAGAAAATCACACCTGGTATCGGTTTAATTTCCCAGACGCTTCACGAAAGGGGCGACGCAAATTTTTGCACTTGATACAAGAAGACAAAAGTGGCAAGTTTACGATACGAGGAAGGTTAGAATACATAAACAATTACATTAATACCCATCGGTTGGCTCAGGTGGATGGCGTGGAGGTATTCTTAGGTATCCATACAGCACTGACCGATAGCAAGATAGGAAATATACAAGTACTAGGAGATGATGGTGCGATCGCCCTTAGTGATGCAATCAGGAAATTTCTCTCAACCAAGGGGATACCAGAAAGCGCAATAACAAGCATCGACTTGGAAAATAGGAACGACAATTTAAACGAAACGGTATCAGTACTTTTGAAGTCGCTTAAAAGAGGTGAACTCTCACCAATTTAGTAATTTATGAAATATTACCATGACTCAAACTATACCAAAATTATTAACATTTGAAGAATTTTTGCATTGGAAACCAGAAGGGAGACAATACGAATTATATGAAGGAATAAATGTTGAAATTCAACCCCCAGGAAAACATGAGGAAATTACTGGTTTCTTGACTACAGAATTGGCTGTGGAATTTAAAAGAATCAAGTTAATCAATTTAGAAAAAGCGATCGATAGACAGTCTGCTTATTCTCCTGATGTACTAATTTTAAATCGCCCCGCTTTAAAAAACGAAACTTTATGGGAGAAATATTCAACTGTTCAAACAGCAGAATCTATTCCTTTAATTATTGAAGTTGTCAGTACCAATTGGCGAGATGATTATCTAACTAAACTGAGAGATTATGAAGAAATTGGGGTTAAAGAATATTGAAGACTAGCTATTCTTAAAGCGATCGCAATTTAGTTGCTAACTATACGAAATCAAGTATTAATACGAGAAAGTAAAGCTTCGTAATCTGTTTTATTAGTTAAAGAGGCTGCTTTATCTAGCAATTGCTTTGATTCTTCTTTTGATTTATCCTGTTTTTGTAGGCAAACAGCTAAAAATACTAAAGAACACCAGTTTTGAGGATTACTAGCGATCGCTTTACGGAACATTAATTCTGCTTCTGAATAAAGTTCAGTACGAAACAATGGTGCTGCATTATTATGCCAAAGAGTGGATATTTGAGACGAATTTGCTAACTGTAGTCTTTCTATTGTCTCTATTTGTTCTTTAACTTGTGTTGTTATTTGAAGTGCTTGATTAATATCGTTGTTAGCTTCTAATAAGTTTAACTCTACTGCTGTAATTTCAAGTTTTATCCAGCTATTGTGTTCCCAGTTAGTATCCTCTAATAATATTTTTTTAAGTTGCTTAATTAAATTTGTTGCTAAATCATATTTTGCAGTAGTAATCAAGATTCTCGCTGCTGTTCTCAGATAGTAAAAACGAGCCAGCCTATTTTCGAGATTAGGTTTTGTATTGTTAATTAAAGTATTGAAAATATTAATCCAGTCATCAATACAATCGATTTGTAGCCAACATAATGCTTGAGTACCATCGTTCATTACTTCTAAAATTTGTTGAGAATTAAGATGAGAATCGATCGCCCAATCAAGGTAAGCTTTTTGTTGAGTAACTGCTTCTCTACAACGACGTAATAAAGCAAGATTATCTACTAAATTCCACCAACACCAAGCTTTTTCTGAAATTTTTAAATCCGATTTTAAATAAGTTGTCAGTAAATCAATAATTGTTTCTTTATTCCCTTGTCTATTATGGCTTTCTACCTGAAGACGAATTTGCTCAAAAGAATAGTTCATTGGTCAAAAGCGATCGCTGGTTAACAGTCAAATAAGATTTAAATTTTAGCAAAACTTGGAGAAAAGATATATAATGGTTGGCTCTACAAATCAAAAATAGAGATAATACTGAAAATTCATCAAGCAGTGCAATAAGTAATGGAACTCAGATCGAGAAATGGTTTCGTTCATTTTCCAAAAAAGGAGGTACGAACTGGAATAATTTACCCGAACTTATGCAAAGTTACAATCTTTCAGAAGCAGGGTTTATTGCTTTTGTCAAGACATATCTGCAAGCAGAAAAAAAAGATTAAATAAATGAGAAAAGACTTGTTTTAATCACAGAATTATTGTGAAATAAGCTCTTGTTGTTTATCAGTATTTTTGTATTTTTCTAGTTGCTGCAAAAATTGTTTTTCCCAATCTACATGACTTGTGTTTCGATAGCGAGAAAACTGAAAATCATTAAATTCGATTATTTCAACGCCATTGATTAAATTTTTAATTAACTTTCCCACTGCCAAACCCAAACTAACAGGAACAGCGTTTCCTACTTGTTTATATTGTTGAATAAGTGAACCTGCAAGTTCCCAATTATCGGGAAATTCTTGTATCCGTTTATATTCTTGGATTGATAATGGTCTATCTTCTTCAGGATGAGCCAAATCTGTTGCAGGCATAGCTGGATGTGTTACCAAAGTAGGAGATGGTTTATCCCAAGCTAATCTTCTTAAAAAGCCTGTTTTTCCACCTCCTAAATAATAGGATTTACCCATTGCCTCTTTTTGTAATTCTTCAGGTAAATAACGCCAATTTTGACCAGATATAAGTATTTTATAGTACTTTAAGCGTTTTTCTGGAAAATTGAGATGATCGTGTCTATCTATATTCTGAATACAAGTATGAAGAGTTTTCCACTTTGGTAATTCATATTCACCATTCTCTGAATGAGTTGGCACTAAAAAAGGTGCTGTTTCCTCATTTCTAGAGCAAATAATTATAACTCTTTCTCTTGTTTGGGGAGTTCCAAAATTTGCTGCATTATATAAATTGAAAGAGTAAGAATAACCATATTTTTTTAACTTACTGAGGATTAAATTTAGTGCCGATCCTTTAAGTTCTTCTTCGGAAAACTTCTCTTCTCTTTGGTGAGAGGCTTTATTTTTTAACGGACAAGATAATAACCCCCTAACATTCTCGATTACCAAATATTTAGGCTTTAGCGATAATGCTAGATCGATATATTTTAAAAATACATTTCCTCTATCGTCATGAAAAGCTTTTCTTTTTCCAGCAGTACTAAATGCTTGACATGGAGAGCCTCCCATAATTAAATCAATATCATCTTTACTGGTGAGTCTTGCAGCCTGCAAAATGTCGTCTGGTTCATAATTATTGATATCACCTAATAAAGCCGTATTTGGTCTATTTAAAGCGATTGTTTGCCTACAAGACTTATCTACTTCACAAGCAAGGCGAATGTTAAATCCAGCTTTTTCAATGCCTAAATCCAAACCCATTGCACCAGAAAAAAAACTTAGGGCAATTAGCTTTTGTTGTGCTTTAATCAAATTATTAGATGGGTAATCCTCAACTACCCTATGACCTGATAGAAGAGCGTACTTATTAAGGCTTTCTCGATCGACTATCCAAGTGTTGCCTATTTTTTCAGCAGTTATTTTCCCTTGTCTGCAAAGGGTTCTAACTCGCTGTTCACTAATTTTAAGTTGCACAGAAGCGTCTTTGATACTGATATGGGTACTCACTTTTAGTTTCCTAGCCGAAACTTTTGAATAGTACTAGCGTACTTATATTGACTCATATGTCAAGTATTAGGAGTAGTAAAAGTGTATAAATCAATCATGATTAATATCTGATGGTGTGAACTACTATCTGACTTTATTAATCGTAATGCAAAATTTGAATTAATTAAAATGCGATCGCTTTAAAGATTTTTTAAAAGTTATTATTTCTGCGATCGTTTACAAAATATATAAAGCTAAATCTTAATCCAATGTCAGATAAATCACAAAATTATTTTACTGATTTGAAATTCATAATGTATGAGATAATTTTTGATTAAATAAATATCAAGAAACTGAAAATTTAGAGTTATAAATAATAATTAAATCTATTTTGAAAGAAAGTTTAACTACTAAATTTAAATCACTAATTTCAAGATATTCAGGAATTAAGTTATCAATTAATTGGTTTTATTCTTTTCTTCTTTATTTTGCTTTATTTCTCTTTAACTTTACTTCATTTCA
Organism: Hyella patelloides LEGE 07179; assembly: GCF_900659865.1. Taxonomy (GTDB): domain Bacteria; phylum Cyanobacteriota; class Cyanobacteriia; order Cyanobacteriales; family Xenococcaceae; genus Hyella; species Hyella patelloides. The sequence continues at coordinate 20,785 of NZ_LR213831.1, read as the reverse complement.
TAACTATAGGTGTAAAAAAATTAAGTTATAACAAAAAAATGACTTAAATGCTTGATAAACCAATCAAACGTTCACCTATTTAATCAGTATTGATTATTTCGTTTTTAATCGTAACATTCTCTGCAACTCTAAAAAATAATCTTGACTCAATGCTACCTGTCGTTTCTGCTTCAATTACAAATATTGTATCTTCTGATTCCAGACTAACTATACTATTTAACCTTTCTTGTTCTTTTTTTGTACCCAATCGAAATTTGGCATGATAAAAATCGGTGGGACACTCAATATAAGTTACTCCATGAAATTCAATTTCATCAGTATGGGAATTAGGATAATCGAGATTGGTTCCTGCAATTAATTGTAATCGCCATCCATCAAACTTATTGAAACGGTAATCCCAGCAACTTAGTGAGTTTAATTGCTCTAATATTATCATTAAAAAAAATATTTTGTTATTAGTTATACGTAAAACTTTTGGCTCATCGATAATTCTGATTTCATTTAGGGAACTCTATTTAAAGCCAGCACTAACTATTAAATTCTTTAAATTAGATGAGTTCTCCATCAAAGAATCAATTATTTCTATCATGCCAAAAAATATTTAGGATTTTAACTGGTATTTTTTATGTTGTGTTTACTCTTGCTCCAGATAGCCATAGTTTGATGGTATTGTATCCCTTTGTTTCTTTGTGGCAAATAGGTTTACTGTTCCCCGTTTTTTGGTTGCTGTGTTTGCTATGGAATAGACAAGCATCTTTTTTAGGGAATGGATTTGATTGGTTGATGGGGTTAATAGTTGTTAGTGTTGCTCTATCTACTGTACGTGCTATATTTCCGCAACAGGCTATTTGGTATGGTTGGGTAGCTCTCTGTTTTGTAACTGCTATTTATGGGGTTAATTCTTGTTTGAAAACGCCAACCGCACGGTATCGGATGTTAGTGAAGCAAGGATATCTCAGTCTGGTTTTTATGATTGTTAGTTTAACTCTGTGGGTTAAAAATACTTTTTTACCAGAGTTGGAGCGTATCAACGATGCAAAACAACAGGGTGTGGTACTCAACTTTGATTTTTCTGTTTTAGAGTTGCGTAATTGGGCTCCTCTTGGACATCAAAATTACGTTGCTGGTTATCTTTTGCTTTGTTTTCCTGTACTGGTTTGGTTAATCATTGTTGAGCCTGGAAAAAGACGCTGGTTGTGGGTTAGCACATTATTTTTGGGAATAATCGATCTTTATACTACCAGTTCTCGCAGTGGTTGGTTGGGATTGGGGGTAATAATCGTAATCGGCTTAGTTGGTTTAGTATTTTTGAGTTCTATAAGTCGTATCTGGTTATTTTTTGGAAGTATTGGCAGTTTTTTATTGTTGATAGGGGTTATTTTGGCGAATAATCGATTTTTTGAGCTAATTACTGGAGTTATTAACGGGGAAAGTTCGGGAGAGATAGCCTATCGCACGATCAACATTGTCTTGGGTTATCGCATGGGAATGAGTCAATTTTTAACAGGAGTTGGTTTAGGTAATGTTCCGCTACTGTATCAAAAGTATCGTCCTTTTTGGGCTGGTGGAGAATCGGAGTTGGGTTTTCAACTGCATAGCACCCCTTTTCATTTATGGGCAGAATTAGGTATCTTAGCGGTTATTGGCGGATTATTAGTTTTTGTTTTACTAACTCTAGCTACAATTAAGCTCTTACGTTATCAAGCCAAGATTAGCTTTAACGACTATCTTTTAGGTTGGTGTATTTTAGCGAGTTTCCTCGGCTACGGAGTGATGAGTCTCACCGATTACCAGTTAGATAATGTCTGCATTAGTGGCATATTAATCATCTTGACTGCTTGTTTGAGTAATTTAATTCCTTCAGAAAACAAAGCATTACCAATTAAGGTTAAACCACAAATCTTGAGCTTAATAAGTTTCGGAGTCGCGATCGCTTTTATGATATGGTTATTTCCAGTGCATCGTGCTTGGCAATTGTCTAGTCAAGGATTTATTGCTTTATCACACAATGATTTTCAGCTTTTTCGCGAACGTTTAATTCAAGCTCATCAGATAGCACCTTGGGAGCCTTACTATAGTTATCAGCTAGGTTGGAATTTTGGGCAAATTGGACGTAAAACTAAAGATAAAGCGCAACAACAAGCATTGATCGCTGAAGCAATCCAATATTTCCGAAAAGCTAATGAAGCTTCTCCCTATCGGGAATTTGGACACAGCAACCTAGGCTGGTTGCTACTAAATGTTAATCCCCAAGAAGCTACTCAAGAGTTTGCTATTTCCGCCAAATTAGTACCAGCGAAAAAAGGAGTATTTTTTGGTTTGGGTTTGAGCCTGTTACAGCAAAATAAACCAGATTTAGCAGTAGAAGCTTTTAGTTTAGAGATTTTGCGAGATTCTTCTTTTCTTACTAGCCCTTTCTGGCGTAATCCCCAACTCAAACCTATTTATACCCAAATAATCAAGAATTTAGAACAAACTTATAATCAATGGTTGCAACAAGAGCCTAATAATATTATTTGGCATCGTGCCAGAGGTGGTGTTTACTGGTGGCAAGGTAAGATCGATGCAGCGTCTAGTGATTGGCAAGAATACGGTACAGACTTACAACAAATGATGCTTGCTATCGCTTCAGAAGAAAAAATAAAAGCTCAATTAAATACCTTCGCTGACTCTGCTGCTAAATCACTTCTTAATGCTTGGTTTAACCCTTCTCAACGCTCAGAATTAATTACTAAAGCTTGGTTGCAATCCCAAAATATACCCCTTCCAGAAACCGTTTTAAAACAATTGACCGTGACCATGGCAAAGTCTCCTAACCTAGAAACCTGGCTCAAATATAATGTACCTGTGTTTCCCTATTATCCCAAACGAATGGGTTTTGGGGTTATCAGTCGCCATATTGACGGAGTAACACCCTCGGATTATTATCTGGTAAGGGAGAATTTAGCGATCGCTAAATTCTTAGATCGATTATACCCCGATCTGCGTTACACTCCCAATTTAGATCGCAAATTACAACCCAGAAGAAAAGCATTATTCAAACAAATATGAACCTATCCCACTAATAAAAGTCTTTGAAGCCAGAGGTGAATACTTCCAAGAGCCAGAAATGCATCAAAATAAATCTTTTGAACCGCCTGTTTATTTGTTCATTGGTTGTTCTCAAGAATTCTTATAATAGAACGATTGCCGTAATTTCTTGAGATTTTTATGGGTTACAGAGCGTTAAATAATGGGTTGAAATCATTTTGGAGATGTTCTCTTGGTTTGCTGTTATGGCAATCTAGTTTGACTCCTAGTAATGCCCAATCATCTCCGAAACCTGACAAAGAGCTAGAATGCGAACTATTGGTGGTAGGAGGCGGTTTAGCGGGTGCTGCTGCTAGTTATGAGGCATTATTAGCAGGAAAAACCGTTTGCATGACCGAAATTACTGATTGGGTAGGGGGACAAATTTCTTCTCAAGGTACATCAGCATTGGATGAGAGGACTACTCAAAGAGAGCAATTGTTTTATCCTCGTGGTTACTTAGAATTACGAGATCGCATTGAAAACTTTTATGGCGAACTCAATCCTGGGGAATGTTGGGTTAGTGTGTCTTGTTTTTTCCCCGATGATGCCCACACTATATTACTGGAGCAGCTAAAAGATGCCGAAGCAGAAGGACAAGGGAAGTTACATTGGTTGCCAAATACGGTAATCAAAGATTTAGAAATTACAGGAAGAAAAATTACCAGTGCTGTTGCCATACAGCATCAACCACAGCCAGGAAAACCAAAACTAAATACTTATCCCCTTTCACGCACGATTGAAGATGCCTATACCTATGAAGACTCTGATTTATTAAAGAAAGAAATTATTAAATTAAATCCTGCTGCAACCACCACTGATTGGTATGTTATTGAAGCCACAGAAACAGGGGAAATAGTCGGTTTAGCTGATGTCCCTTATCGTTTGGGTATTGATGCACTCTCTCATTTAGAACCTTCGTCTTCCAGCCTGACTAACGATCCTTACTGTACCCAAGGGTTTACCTATACTTTTGCCATGGAAGCAACGGCAGAACCCCAAGAACATACCATGCCTTCTTTTTATATGCAGCATCACCAGTATTACAGCTATGAACTAGAAAGATTAGCCGATTTTGATTTAGTCTTTACATATCGCCGTATTTGGAGTCCCAACACAGGAGAGGAAGCCAATTTTAGAGGTGTTAAATTTACTGAACCCACCCCTGGAGATATCTCCATGCAAAACTGGACATGGGGTAATGATTATCGACCAGGAACATCGAAAGATAATCTAGTATATACAAGAAGGCAGCTAGAATTCACAGGACAATTAGAGCCTGGAGGCTGGTTAGGAGGATTACGGACAGAAACGCTACAAAAGGGAGAAGATCACGCATTAGGTTATTTTTACTGGTTAGTAGAAGGTACTACGGATTCTCAGCTAGGGGACGGGGTTAAAACACCCAATCCCAACCATCGTTTACTAGTGGGTTTAGATTCTCCTATGGGAACAGCCCACGGTTTATCGAAGTATCCTTATATGCGAGAAGGAAGAAGAATTATTGGTAGGGTATATCCTGGTTATTCCAACGGTTTTACTGTTACTGAGATTGATATTTCTCGGCGTAACTATCGGGAAGAATACTATGTTAATAATTTGGATGAGGTTACTTACCGTCAGTTATGGACAGCGATTGATGGTTTGGAAGCTGTGGCAAATAAAGATATGGACATCGATCGAATAGTGAGACGTACTCGCTCGACAATTTATCCTGATTCAATAGGTATTGGGCATTATGCGATCGATTTTCATCCCTGTATGAATGAGTATCCAGCAGAAAAACCAGGTAATACAGAAAGAGAAGGGGAAAGAAGAGGCGGAGGACAAGCTTATCCTTTTCAAATCCCTCTAAGAGCTATGATTCCCCAGAAAATAGATAATTTAATTGTCACAGGTAAGAGTATTGCTACAAGCCACATTGCAGCAGCAGCTTATCGGGTACATTCTTTTGAATGGTCTTCTGGTGCAGCAGCAGGAATCATTACATCCTATGCTTTGGAGAATGACATTATGATCTATGAGTTAATCGATGAAACTTACATCAGGGAAAAAGAATTACAGTCTTTACAAAAAATGTTAAATGAATCTGGTAATCCTACCGCTTTTCCAGATACCTCGATTTTCAATCAAGATTGGGAAGATTGGCAATAGTCAAATTATTAGTTGTTGGTTATTTCCTGACAACTAATATAGCAGTCAAATTATATTTAGAATAGATTGAATTTTGTCAGGCAAACGCTATCTGGGATAGATAAAATTGACGTTCTGCGATCGCTATTTGGGGAAATTGAGGACAAGGCGATCGCTTTTACTGAAAATAGCCTGTAAAGCTTGTGTTTCAGCAGCGATTTGGCGGGAACTCAATTGGTTGCCGAAACAGATTACACCTTCGATCTTAACGGACGGTTAACTGACTTAACACATCTTAATAATTCAGAGGCGATCGCTACTTATGATTATACTGGAAGAACGCTAGTCCTAAAGCTCAACAGCCTTATTCAGTATATGCCAGATAACCATAGAGGACATAGTGAATATAATCCAAAATGGAAGAAGAAAAACTATTACTTATTTATGATTCACCTTCTGGAGAATCAATCAAAAATCCTGATGTAAAAACAATAGAAAATCTTATACTCCATGAAAGTGAAGATTATTGGTGTAGTGGTGCTGCTCAAGGAGGATTATCTTGGTTTAAAGATGAACGTGAATGGATATCTCTTTTAGAGATAGTATTTGAACCAAGTCAAGGATTTTGGCTTAAATACACAGATAGTGATGTTATCTGTGTTTCTTTGGGTTCAGGAGATTATAAACATGAAAATGCTGTCACAGCATACATAGGAGGAGAACCGTTACTTTTACCCACCAAATGGTTTGTAAAGCCACAAGAGGCTTGGTTTGCAGTTGAAGAATTTTGTCAAACTGGTGGGATGACAATAAAGATTAATTGGGGAAGACAAGGAGAGCAGAATTGGGATTATGGAGAACCAGAGGGATGGCTGTAAATTAACTAATAAATTCAAATAACAGGAACATTAGCCACAACATTGTTAGGCTATTGCGCACAAGTCAATTGCTTCAATTCTCTAATTTTTTTGGGCATAAATTATTTTTATTTATTGCCTATTAGTGAATCGAGTTTGTAGTTCTTTTGCGATCCTGCTCAATTCAAATTTTTTGATGCAACTTTTTAAGCAGAGAGTAAATTTTTCTCAATTAATTTTTGTGCGATCGCACTTCTTAAAAATTCATTCCTTTCTTCGGCAGGTAATGACATCCAAGCTTCATACTGACTTTTAGGAATACGAACAGAAACAGCTTTAGGCGCACTTCCTTCTGGCGCAATTTTAGGAATCTTTTTTAATCCAATTGTATTAGGATTTGGATTTCTTCTCTTTTTGACTTTTTTTTCTTCTTTTGTCGTTGTTGACATCGTTAAATATGATATGATAACTTTATCTAACTAAGGAAAGAACAGTTTGACCGCCGATCTTCCTTAGCAGATAAATAAAGTTCGAGCCAAAACTGGCTTGATATCACCGTAAACAACAAAATTTAGACGATGAATAACCATATTATACATCAATCCGATATAGACGTAATCGCCTTAGAAAGCAAACATCAAGAAGATTACGAGAGAACACAACAAGAACAAGAATTCACCGAGAATTATCAAGACGAGCCTCGCACTACCTTTGAAGACGGTAAATACGATGGAGAGTTAAACCTCGAACCAGAACCCTACCAATAGTTTGAGACTTATAACAACAAAATAATTATATTATTTAATTTAGAAAAAACAACAACAACTGTACCAATTTATGTGGTAAAGTAATTCTACCTTAAATTACACGAAGTAGAAGTGATTACGATAGAAAGAGCAATTGACCCTCAAACAGAGGAAAGATTTAGTTGCGTATTCGATACAGAAACCTTTCTGCCAGTAGAACCGATACAACGCTACTTAAACTACTGTCGCAAAAGACAATTAGCTGCTAATACAGTTGTGACCTACGCCTGTCGGCTATTAGACTTTTGGCACTGGTTAGAATACAAATCCCTTAATTGGCAGGATGTTGGCTTAAATGAATTAGCTGATTTTGTTAACTGGTATCTTCTGGGTGGAGAAGTAGAAGTCATTTCAGAAGAGGTTAGAGAAGTAGTATCCAAACGCAGTCCACGCACTGTCAATCAAGCAGTTACAGCCATTCAAGGAATGTATGAGTTCCACGCTGTAGAAGGTAGAATTGATGAAAAGAAATTTACTAAACTAGCTCACGGATGGGGCAAACGGGGTGGTTTCTTAAGAGGGATTGTCAAAAGTAGTCCAGAACGGCGGAAGCGAATCAAAGTTAAAGAACCAAAAGTTTTTCCTGGTTGCCTGACAGACGAACAAGTAGTTCAGTTGGCTAATGCTTGTTACACCTATCGCGACAGATTAATAGTGATGCTGTTACGAGAAACAGGAGTGAGGCGAGGGGAACTCTTAGGACTACATTTAGTTGATGTTGCAGACTTTGATAGTAGAGGGCGAATTAGAATTGTTCGACGGGATGATAATCCCAATAATGCTACTGCCAAAGGCACAGAACGAGAAATTCCTATTTTACATAACCGTGAAGAGATACAGGAAACATTTCAAGCTTACCTATTAGAAGAATATCCACCCGAAGCAGAACAACAAGGACATGGAATGCTGTTTGTCAATTTAGATAGTAAATATACAGGTAAACCTATGACCAGTGCGCGATTAAATGACTTGTTTTACCAGTTAAGAGATAGAACGGGTATTAAAGCTCATCCCCATTTATTCAGACACACATTTGCCACTCGTATGTTGCAAGCAGGTTATATGGACGAATATGTACAGCAACTATTAGGTCATAAATCCATCGCCACAACCAAAGATATTTACTCTCATGTACTGGATGAGATGAGTTTAGATGCATATTTAGCAAAGGAAGAAGAAGAATAGAATGTTACCCATTGAAGCGTTACAAGAAAAAATTAGGCAATCGGAATTAGGTCAAGAATGGATTAACAACCCTTTATTAGATAGAGATATTTGGTCACTTGAAGAATTGGGTTATGCAGCAGAAGAATTAAAAATCAAATCAAAACGTAATATTATTTTCAAACATTTTTCATTACCTTGGTTAAAGTTGTTAACTAAATCAACAGTTTTGGCTATGGTCAAAAGCAAATTTAGTTTAGACACGGTTGTGCATAAAGTTTGCTATTTAAAACAATTGAATGAATTTTTAGTTACCGAAGGATATTTTCAGCCAGAGTTATTAGATGAATCAATTTTACAAAAATTTGTCACTACTGGTAGTAAGGGAGTTAGAAGTCATAGACTATCGACCATAGCTTATGTTACAAGGCTATGGAGGGAAGAGCAATGGCTTATGCTATCTTACACACCTCTTAAATATAAACAAGAAACACCCAAGGTAGAGGTAGTTCCAGAAGAAGTATTACATCAAGTTTATGAAAACTTTGACCTATTTCCACAACCATTAGAGCGATTGTTTAGGCTACAGCTTGCCTTGGGAGTTCGTATCGGGGAAATGTTGAGAATGCCTCGTCAATGTCTTAAAAAAGAAGGCAAACAATGGTTTTTACTCAGATGGCTAGAAAAGCGTAAGCATTGGCGATTTTCTCAGATTCATCCTGCTGTGGCTGAATTAGTAAAAGAACAGCAAAAATTTTTAGATAAACAATTTGGTTCTAATTCTGATTTTGATAAATTGTTTTGTAAAACTTCTAATATAAATGATGGTACGAAGAAAAGTAAAAGATTTGAAAAAGAGCCAATTTATTTACCAGAATTACTTTCTTATGGTTCAATTTCTGCTTGGTTACGTGAATTTAGTGAAAAAACGAGTTTAAAGGATAAACAAGGTAACAAATTTCATCTTACTAGCCATAAATTACGTAGAACCAAAGCTAGTATTATGGCTTATTGCGAAGCAGAAGATGAATATATCGCTGCGGTACTAGGACATGGTTCGTTAGATATGTTACCGCACTATCGCAAGCGTTCTTTGGAAAGGTTAGAGAAAGAAGTTAATGCCAAAGGCTATGTCGATATGTATGGTCGTGTAACTAGCTTTAAACCAAGAAAACGTAGATATGAAAAACTAGCTGAACTGCTTAAAGTAAGTACACCATTGGGTGAATGTCATCGTCCTACAATGTTAGGAGATTGCCAGTATCGCTACGCTTGTATAAGTTGCGACCATCATCGAGTGACATTAGAAGATAAACCAAAATTAAAAACAGACATTCAGCGTTTGCAGCAAGATTTAAGAGAAGCAGAAACAGTAGGGCAAGAGCGAAGAATAACAGAAATAAAACGCTTATTAGTATTATTAAAGACCAGATTACAAGGATTAAAAAAACTAGAAAATTTACGAGAATAAAACAATAATGAGTAATCGTAAACGCAAACATTATCCTATTTCAATTCATCCTACCTTACAAGGACAATTAGAGGTGGATTGGGAAAAAGAATACAATAATGAATTTAAATGTCCATATTGCCAAACCGAAAAAATTTCAAATTTTTATTATCAAAAAAGTGCTATTTGTAAAATACAAATTCGTTGTAAAACTTGTAAAAAAACTACTGGTTTGAGCCAACAGTTGCTAAAAAAATATTTGCCAGTTTCAAATCATCAAACTTTAAAAGGTATTCTTAAAATAAATTGGAATCGTGAATATCATCAAGAATATAATTGTCCTTGCTGCAATCAGGGTAAGTTGACAAAATATCATTATTGTGAAACTTCAGTTTCTAAATTAAACTTACAATGCAATTATTGTAATAAATACACGAATCTCACTTGTCCTGTTCCAATTTATATCTGTAATTACCTCCCTAACTTAGAATGTCCTAATTCTCTTTGTAATGAGATTGGAAATGATGGTCAAAAAGGATGGATCTACAAAGTAGCTAATGACAGGTGCAAATGTCTTTTTTGTCAAATTAAGTTTAATCCTAATTCAAGAGAATCGCAAAGCTGGATGAGTAATCAAATAGAAAATAAATTACGTCCATTTTGCTTTGATGAAGATACCTGGTGTTTACGACATTTTTATGAAAACTCTCGAAACGAAACACTTAACTTTCAATCCATCAATCCATATTGGTATCGACAAGAAGTAAAAAAATATTTGTATTATCTATTAGAGACAAAACTATTTTCTCGTACTTCAAAATTAGTAACAGTAACTACAACTTTAAGACAGCTTGGAGAATCAATTTCTGCATTTGCCTTAAAAAACAAATTTGAGTTCAATCGAAATATAGTCTTTCAATTTTTAGATAATTGCCAAAATAACAAAAATCCTACTATTAACGGTAAATTAGCTATACTAAGAGATTTTTTGGAATGGCTAAACTTAGAAACACTATGTTTAATTCGTAATCGTGATTTCTTGAAAACAAATAAAAATGATGCTGATTGGTTAGATGAAGTAGCTCGTGAAGGTATCAAGCAGTATCTCGATAAAATACCTGCCCCTATTGCTCGTCATTATATAGTTCAAGTTTATATTGCTGCAAGACCAGGGGATGTTTGTCAATTACATTTTGATTGTTTGGTCGAAGAAAATGGCAAGTGGTACGTCAAGTTTTTTCAACATAAAACTCAGCGATGGCATAAAATATTTGTCAGTCGAAAGATCAGAAAAGTAATAGAAGAACAACAACAGTGGATTGGAAAAGTATTTGATGAAGATTATTCTTATTTATTTTGCCATTTTCGTACAATCAAGCAAGCATCATATCCAACTTTCCCAAATATTAGATCTTTACCTCAGCCTCCTATCTCAGCTGCTGATAGGAATCCAATGGTTCGTATCATTCGGATGCTTATAGAGAAAGAAAATATCCTAGACTCTAACGGACAAAAACCACATTTTACAGGAAAAATAACTCGCTCTAGTCGTTTACAAGAGGTTCGGACTAAATATGGAATGGAAGCTGCACAATTATATGCAGACCATAAAAGTAGCACTACTACCTTTCAAAATTACGCACCACCTACTAGAGAACAAATAGCAGAAGTAGATTTACCTTTTCAGAAGCTACTACTAAATCCCGACAATAAGTTTCTACCCTGGCAATCTCTACCAGAAAGCTTACTTAAAAATCCTAAAGCTCACGAATTAGATTTAGAGATAGCACCTCGGTTAGTAGTTTACGGTCACTGCGCTTTAAATCCTAAAACTCCATGTCCTGTTAACCTTTTTCCTAAATGTTATGGCTGTTCCAGTTTTCGTCCCAGTACAGGCAAATTACCTCTCTATGAACGTCAGTATCAAGGGGAACAACAAAGATTAACTGAAGCGGAAAAAGTAGGTGCAGAATTAGCACAAGAAGAAGCTAAAGCAACAATGACAGCTATGGATAAATGGCTACCTGAGTTGAGGAGATTAGCTAATGGTTGATAGAGAGAAACAGGCTGAAGTTCTCCGTCGCACTCAAGCCAAGAGGAAAGAACAGAAGAAGGAACAGGTATTAAAAGCTATTGCTGAAATTCAGAAGCAAAAAAAGCCTCTTACTTTCAAAAATATCGCTACTGTTGCTGGTTGTTCTATTTCTTATCTCTACAAGTGGGATGAGATTAAAGCTTACATTCACGAACTTCAACAAAAGAAAGAAACAACTCTTAACTCCCTAGAAGAAGATAGTAAACATCGACCTCATAGTCTCAAAACCTTACATCAAGTAGCCAAAGATAAAATTCGTAAACTAGAAGCTGAAATTAAAGAACTAAAACATCAAAATGAAATTCTCAGAGGTCATGTAGCTGAAATCTATGAAATCAGAGATGAAAACGAAAGACTGCGAACTCAATTAAGAGAATTAACCAGTCCCAATCCCTCTAGTAAAGTAGTTTCTATTACCACACCAATTAAAGAAAAAAAAGCTTCTTCTACTCCAACGGTAACTAACAATGAGACAGAAGAATCAGTAATTGATTCTATTAAAGCTCTCGGTATCAAAGTTAGTAAAAAGTTAAAAGCAGAAATAGCTAATAGAGATCTAGAAAAAGTCAAATTATCTATCGAAGCATTTAAGCAATATCGGGATAATCATGATGTTAAAAGCCAAGAGGCTTGTTTGCTATCAATGATTTGTGATGAAGCTGAACCTAATACTGAGAGTAAAACCCAAGTAAGTATTAAACCTCAAGAGAAAATTATCACAGCTAAAAATAAATCTCCCAAGAAATTAGTTGACCCCGACAAACTCAAGAAACTAAGCAATATTTTTAATAAGAAGAATGACTGATAACGATACATTTTTAGGCAACATTGAAGCAGAAGAAGCCATATTAGGGGGAATCTTATTAGACCCTCAAGCTATTAGCATCGTCGCAGATATGCTACCAGTAGAAGCCTTTTGTCTTCAAGCTCATCAGCGAATATATCAAACAGCATTAGAGTTATATCAGAAAGATAAACCTACTGATTTAATGGCAGTTTCGACTTGGCTTGCTGACCATAAATTACTAGATGAAGTAGGAGGGACAACCAAGTTAGGTCAATTAGTTAATCGTACTGTATCAGCAGTAAACATTGACCGTTATGCTTTAATTATTCTCAATAAATATCAGCGTCGTCAATTAGTTCGAGTAGGTCATGAAATAGTTGAGTTAGGCTATGACACTACTACAGAGATAGAAACTATTTTTGATACTTCTGAAGAGAAGATATTTAACCTCACCACTAATAAACAGGATAAGTTTCAACCTAAACTAATTAGTGACTGTTTGGCTAGTGTTTTTAATAAGATAGAACAGGGTTCGTCTCCTGCTTACCCCACTGGTTTAACTGATTTAGATTCTCTTATTGGTGGATTAATCAAACAAGATTTAATTGTAGTGGCTGGTCGTCCAAGCATGGGTAAATCTTGGTTTGCCTGTTATCTAGCTGACTACATTGCCAAGAATGAAAATAAGCCAGTAGTCTTCTTCTCTGCTGAGATGAGCCAGGAGCAGTTAACGAAAAGATTCCTCTCGATGCACACAGGTATTGATTCACAGCGATTGATGCACAATCAAATCTATGAAGATGAGTACGATTCTTTGGTTGAAGGTTTGGGTAATTTAGCAGAACTACCAATCATCATTGATGATACTCCTGCCAGCGAATTAACCCCGACGAGAATGCGCTCTGTACTGCGTCGAATTCAGTCAGAAAGGGGAGAATTAGGCTTAGTTGTACTAGATTACATTCAAAAGCTAGGAGATAGGGCTGCGGGAAACCGAGCGCAAACAATCGGCAAATATTCGGGAGCTTGTAAGGATATTGCCAAAACCTTTAATGCTCCCTTTGTCGTCTTGGCTCAAATTAATCGTGGAGTAGAAGGACAGAGTAATAAACGTCCTTCTATGGCTGATATCAAAGATTCAGGAGATATCGAGCAAGATATGGATTTAGGTTTACTGCTTTATCGAGATGAATATTACAAGTCAGATACTGATGATAAAGGCATTATGGAGATTATCGTTGGTAAAAATCGCAATGGTGCTACTGGTACTTGTAAGGTGATGTTTGACCCTAGTATTGGGAATTTCAACAGCTTAAACACTGAGTAGAAATCTTAATTTAATACTGAGAATGAAAGCTAAATCTTTAACCAAGATATAACGAAAAATCCTATCAGCAAACCAATAAGAGTTCCTATCATTATTTCCAATCTAGATATTCTTTTCTCCAGAGATTCTATTTTAATATTATGAATAGATTCACTGACTAAAGGTTTTTTATCTGATATTAATTTATCAGTTTTTTCTTGAGCAGTCGAGAAAAGTTAGTAATTGACTGGAAGAAACGCCAGCAAACCAGAGCTAGTGTTGAAGTAGCAATTAAGGATATGTTGGATAGATTACCTCAGTCTTATTCTGATGAAATGTATGAACTGAAGTGTGATGAAGTTTATCAGCATATCTATGATTCTTATGCGGGATGAGAAAAATTAAGAAAATCTAAAAAAGAGCGTTTTTCTTCTTACTTTGTGTAGGTTAAAATCAAAAAGCTATACTCAACAAGCATTCCACATCGTAGAATCAATATAATAGCCCTAAATATAGAAAAGGCTACTTAGCTGGTATTACCGTCAGATTTAACGAATTATTTTCCGCATAAACCTTTACAACCACCTCAAAAAATGGGTGGTATTATCATGACTAAAAAATATTTGCTCGACCCCTTCAACGCTGTATATCAAGATAATAACCTTCTCAGCGATCGCCCCAAAATCAAAGAACTAGACCAATACGCCAGAGACTTAGAAAGCCAAATAGAAGGAGACTTTAACTTAGAGTATCTCACCTTTGAGTTTGCCTACAACCAACTGGGATTCGTTCGTAACGGTTTGCTACTGGCTAAAATTAAATTTCTCAAACTTTATCAAAACTACGGCGACGGTACATTTGCTTCTTTTTGTAAATTCCAACTAAAAAAACAACGCTGGCAAATCAACGATACCATTCGCGCTGCACGAGTAGTATTGGAACTAATGTATGCTGGGTTTGAAATTTTACCGACTAATATCTCTCAAGCTGTAACTCAAGCTCAACTAGCAGGAGAAGATTTAAGTCTCACCTGGCGCAATATCATTACGACTCTTCCTCCAGATAGAATAACTGCCAAAACTATTAGTAATGTTGTCAATCCTTCAACAGAATCCGAGAAAGAAGTAGTAGCTCTTAAAGTTCCAACAGAAGTGAACCAACAAATCGAAACAGAAGCTTTCTCCAGAAATTTATCAGTTGTGGAGTTTTTGAAGCTGATTTTAGAATTTTTCTTAGAAAGTGAAAATTCACACCTTTCGCAACCTGTAGTTAATAAAGAAGAATACAAAGAAAAAGAAAGGATTTGGCAGGAAGATTTAATCAAACTATGTAAACAAGGAGATTATCTTTCATCATTCATCCGATCAACAGATAATGCAGGCACAGCAGGAGTACCCAATAAAGTATCTTTTGTTAAAAAATTTTAATGAATAATGAATATTGAACTAGAACAAAAGCCTTGGAATGCAGGTAAATTAGAGCAATCTTACGATCGGAAAACATGGTAAAAAATCATAGATTCTTTAATAGAAGATTTTGAAGATTTCACTGGATTTCCTTTTTAGCAAAGTAAAGTAATGATGTACGATCTTCAATATTTTCTTATTTCCTAATCTTTGCTTTGACTGCTATAACTGCTTACTGTTCACTGATATAAGCTGTTCTGCGATCTGTAAATAGTTGTTGGTTTTTTCAATATAGGATGTGGTTTCTGGCACTAAACAATATAAAATTTTAACCACTTTAGTGCGTTGTTCTAACGATAATTCTCTAGTTTTTTGTGCTTGTTTAATATTTTTGAGATAACTACCCAAATAATCATCTAGGTTAGTAAAGAAAGAATCTACTTGTTGCTGGATATCTTCTTCTAAATAGTTGAGTAGCTTTTGTTTGATCTCTTCAATGAGTTTATCGTTAGAGAAATTAATTTGCTTAACCAATTCATAAACTGAGATGCTATAGTAATTTTCTCTTTTATAAGGTTTTTGCTGTAGCTCTTGGCTGTAAAAAGGAACTATTCCAAACCAATAATACCAGGCTCTTTTTTTAACAACACATTCTTCATAACCACTCTCTACTAAGCGAGTTTTCTTTTTAATTAAATGCTCTTCCGATGGTAGCTCTTCTTCAGGGGTAATTGTGGGTGATGGTAGTTCTAAATTAATGGCAAAGGATTTCTTTAATCTTATCTGAGCGCGTTCAATTACAGGTTGAGTCTCTTTTTCTAAAAATTCTTTTAAATCCTTATTAGTGGTTATTATTTCTGTTTCAATCTTTTGTCTTGTTAATAGCAATAATTTTTCTAATCTTTGTTTGGCGCATAATAATGCTTCTTGATTAAATTTTTCGGCTTCTTTTCCTGTAGAAAAATTAATTATTCCTGTAGTTTTTGGTTCTAAATTAGATTTAATATTTTTAGATAAAAATTGTGGTAACAAATTAAAATCACCAATATTGGTTAGTAATAATTCTCTAGTTTTAATATCGGCTTTTTTGATTAAGTCTCCTTTTTCGTATTCTTGTTCTGCAAAATAATTTTCAAGATTAACTTTAGCTTGCTGTTTAAGATCGGTAATAATTTGCTCTAAATTATTTTTTAATTTAGCTTTAATATATTCTACTTGCTTAAGATGATTACGACAGGTTTCTAAGTAAGCTAAATCTGATTCTAAAGACTGAATTTCTTGTTTTAATTTAGCTTTACTTTCAGTCATTGCTTTTCCTCGAAGATTAATATCATCTCGTAGCTCTAAAAGACGATGACGACTAAGATTCAAAGCAGCTATTAAAGAACGAGGCGCAGCACTTTCTAATAATTTTGTGATCGCTTGTTCTAAAAAGGGAGCAAAACCAGATTTTTTCCACAGTTTACGCGCTTTTTTAGTTAAAATTTTCAGGTTAATATCTTCTATTTCTTCGTCCCAATCAATACCAAAAACTTCTTGAGCTAAGGTTTCTAAAGAGTTAAGTTCTAAAAGTTGGGCTTGAGGTTTTTGTTTAATTTCTAATAAAAATTGAGTTGCTGCAAAGGCTCTAATAGCAGAAACTTCAAATATTCGTTGCTCGATATTTTTTGATTCTAAATTTAAATCGGCAATTACAAAATCTTTGACTTGTTCGCTGGTAATATCCCCTCTACGCCTTTGATCTATTTTATTAACTATGACATAAAGATTATCTTGACCAATTAAATCTAAAACAGGCTTAACTTGCTCTTTAATTGATTCTGCTGCTTCATTATTTAGTTGAGTGTAATCTAGCACCA
The DNA here is from genome assembly GCF_900659865.1 of Hyella patelloides LEGE 07179. Classification (GTDB taxonomy): domain Bacteria; phylum Cyanobacteriota; class Cyanobacteriia; order Cyanobacteriales; family Xenococcaceae; genus Hyella; species Hyella patelloides. Next base: position 3,853 of record NZ_LR213831.1, on the reverse strand, counting down.
GCAAAATAATAGAACTACGACGTAATTGCTCTTCAACTACACCAGTTAGCTGTGAATTTACTCCTGCTTCATTAGGCCCAGGTGTATCTACAATTACTAATTCTCCAAAATTTTTAACCTGTTCTACTCCAGCTAATCCTAAAAAGGGAGTAGAAATTTGAGGGATTGTAGTTAATTCTGCTAAAGGCTCAGCTAAAGGTTCAACTACGCTATAAAGACGAATAATCTGATTTAAAAGATTTAGAGTTTCTTGAATTGCTGTTTGACCTTGAGTTTCTTTCTTAAAAGGTACATCAGGAGAATCTTTGATTTCAGTTAGTAAATAAATTAAATGAGGATAACGAGCTAATGATTGTTGTAAAGATTCGATTCCTGAACTGGCAATTTTTTGATTAATTTGTTGATAAATACGCTGAAAAACTTCAATTGTTTCAGCTTGTAAATAAAGTACGGGTTCAGTCAAGTTAGCACTGAAGACAATTTCTGTAGGTATAGTTGTCATTGCAGTGGCACAACTGGGCAATAATTCTTGACCAGCAATAGCATTAATAATGGTTGATTTTCCTGCTTTCATGGGGGCGATAATTGCCATTCTTAACTGCAAATCGGCAATATTGTCACTTACGTTAGAAAATTGTTGCTGAAATTGATTGTATTTTGGGTTAGCATTACCATCAACAAGACTCACCTTGGTATTTTCGATGAGGGTGCTAATATTTCCTAACAATTCAATAACTTCTCGTTGTATACTGTCCAATTTGGCTGACTTGTCGTCAGTTGGGACTTCTTTTTTTAGATTATCAACCATTTAGCAGACTGGGTTAAACTTTGTAACACGAGTCTGGCACAGGTAAAATGGGGATCACATCAGTAAAAACTCAGAAGTATAGGAGTCAGTGGTAGGGGCAAGGCAATGCTTTGCACCTACAGCAGTCATTAAAATGTTACCAGCCAAAGAAGCAGAAACCATTATTCTCGATCTAGTTCAACCTCTGAATTCGCAGCAGGATGCGGAAATTGTAAGTTTAGAAGATGCTACAGAACGTATTCTAGCAAAAGCGATCGCAAGTGAGGTAGACTTTCCTTATTGGGATAACTCGGCAATGGATGGTTATGCAGTACATTATCAAGATGTTGCTGATTGCACCCCAGACAATCCTGTAACCTTAGAAATAGTAGAAGAGATTCCTGCGGGTTATCCTCCGCAAAAAACCATCGAGTCAGGACAAACAGCGCGTATCTTTACTGGTGCAATGCTACCTTCAGGCGCAGATACCATTGTCATTCAAGAAAACACCCAACGCGAAGACAATAGGGTAAAAATTTTCGCCTCTCCTGAAGCCAAGCAATTTGTCAGATATCAAGGCTCTTACTATCAAGCAGGAAATCCCATGCTGCGATCGGGTATTGTATTACAAGCATCGGATATTGCTGTTCTCGCTACAGCACAATGTACTGAACTAACTGTTTATCGTCGTCCTCAAGTTGCTATTCTCTCTACTGGTGATGAATTGGTTACTCCTGATACCCCATTACAACCAGGGCAAATTGTTGATTCTAATCAGTATGCTTTAGCTAGTTTTGTCAAGCAAAATGGTGGTATTCCCCTTTGTTATGGCATCATTCCCGACAAACCAGAAGCCTTGAAAAATGCTATTGAGCAAGCTGTTAATCAAGCTGATATTGTGCTTTCTACTGGTGGGGTTTCCGTTGGAGATTATGACTATGTAGATCGTATTCTCGCCGAGTTAGGGGGAAATATTCATATTCGGAGTGTAGCTGTTAAACCAGGAAAACCTCTTACCGTTGCCACTTTTGATAATACCTGTTTGTATTTCGGTATCCCAGGAAATCCCGTATCTGCTTTAGTTAGTTGTTGGCGTTTTGTTTTACCAGCCTTAAAAAAGCTCTCAGGAATAACTGACAACGTAACACCTACTTTTGTTAAAGCAACCACTCAAAACCCATTGAAAGCTGGAGGCAAAAGAGAAACCTATCTCTGGGGAACACTAGAAGTTATTGATGGTGAATATCAATTCTCTATCACTGGCGGTAGCCATCAGTCTGCTAATTTAATTAACTTAGCACAAACTAACGGTTTAGCAGTTGTTCCTATGGGAGAAACGAGCATTGAAGCAGGAACAGAAGTAATGGTGATGCAAGTTTAGGAATGATTGGTTTTTTAACCACTTTTAGCAGTTGTCTTTGGGAGTTTTATTTGCCAAGTCGATATCTGGATGAAGGCGATATGTGTAAGTTCTGCTTCCCATAAAATTATTTATTCCAACAGAATTTGTCAACTTGTTAGAAAAGCTATGGATTGCAAAATTTTCGCCTCATCGAGCCTTTAATTTTGCTTAGGGGTGGCTGTCTCCCAACGCCAACGCCTTGGGCGCGACTACGAAGTAGTCTTAAATCGCCCTCGCTTTATGGCGTGGGACTTATCCACCCCCGAACCCCCTTAGTTAAATCAGTTAATTTTGTTAACAAGCCTATTTATCAAATGCTTTTGCCTACCTTAGCAAGTACAATCTTGCCGATAAATCAGCTTAAACTCAGCTTGCTTGCCATTAGCTATAAGCTATAAGCTTGAATCGCATAGTGGAGGAGTTGACCTCCATGCGCGCCCTATTCCACTTAAAGAAGTGGAGGAGTTGAACCTGGCGATAGGCTTGGAGCTTAAAGCTGTTAGCTGCTTAAACTGTGTTCAAATCATTAATTTCGCTATTGCCTAAATTACTTAAGTCGGAGTCTAAACTATTAAAGCCTTCAAGAGTATTCGTGTCAGCAATATCCCCTAATTCAGAACTCTGAGTGAGATTATTGGGTAAATTATCCACTGCATATTCAACGATTAAGCGAGGTGGATTATTACCTTCAGCAGAATCAAAATCAACACCGTTGTTATTAGTGGGTAAAATAGCCCACCCAAAATTACTGTCTGGGTTCTCTTGCCATGTTTGGAGACTATCCGTAACATCAACTGATAACACCCCCGTCGCCACTGAACCTGTTACAGCATCAGGAGTACTTACTGCTTCAAGATCATTAGCTTGGACACCATTATCAAAACTGCTATAAGTATCCGTATCATCAAAGTCTTGCAGTAGACGATGAAATTCGATGTTGCTACCTGGATTGGATACATCTAATTCTAGTTCGGCAGAAATAATTTCTGCCCCCTGAGCAATTTGTTCTGGTTGATTGCCAAAGATTGATTCAAAACGTAGTATAGTTTGAACCTCTCCACCATCATCACGAGCATCAACATTGAGGGTATCAGCATTAGAGTTGTCGGCATTAGGAGAAGCTTCTTGTAAAAAGGTATCTACTGTACCTATATATCCATTAACTCCTTGCTCAAAGGTCGCCTGCATGGTTGTAGGATCGGGATCGGGGTCAGGATCGGGGTCAATAGGTTGAGGATTACGAGGATCGAACTCGTCAGTACCCAATTGAATGAAGTCTACTCCATTTTCGAGATCTTGCAAACTGACAAATTTTAAGTTGGTAGTGTCATTCTCGTTGTCACCATCTTGCGCTACTAATAAACCCTCGGAAAATTGACCTCCTAAATCACGACCAATAATATCGATTCCATCGGTATTTTGAGTGCCATCAATACCGTTACCATCGTCAATGGTAAAACTACCTAAAATGTCATTATTACCCTCTCGGTCATAAACAGCGTAGCTATCGCTTCCCTGACTAGAAGCAAGCAAATAACCTTCGCCATTATCACGATAATACATCGTTAGTCCTTCGATATCATCTTCTAATTCGCCTGAGCCACCATCAACGCTATCAACAATTGTTGCTTCATTGCTACCATTTACCTCTGCGTCATATTTGA
>NZ_LR213830.1:14721-29233 GCF_900659865.1 Hyella patelloides LEGE 07179 | reverse complement strand
CCCTAAAGGACTTCCTTCGGTCGCGCACTTACGTCGGCGCGGGGGTGGATAGGGGAGACTTTTCTGGTTTGAGATTTTGCTGCCAACAGTTGTCTATGGTTGGTTGAAGTCTCCCCATCCCCGCGCACCGCTAATCTAATTTTGTACGGCTATAGTATGAGACAAACTTAGATTAAACAGACAAAAATTTAGAGGAGCAAACACTTGTTCGCCCCTCAATTCGATACTATTTTTTCTCCTACTTTATCTATCTCTTCTACTTCGCTTTAAGTTAACTCTTTTTGTTAACCAAAGATTACGCTGTTTCCAGCCAATCATAAATACGATCTAGCTCTTCTAAAGTAACTAAGCCATATTGCCATAAGATCATGGGTACAGGCTCAACATTTTTGTCTACAGCTTTTTGAACTATAGCTAGAGCATCTTTCGGCATAGCCAAGTCATCTTCGAGAAATTGAATAAAGTTGTTGTAAATGGAGCTTGTCACGATTAGCAACCCCCTATTATTTATTAGTTATTTTTATCTGCTTGTCTTACATATAGTTGGTACTAAAGGTTGAAAACCACTATCTTTTGAAAGACTTTTCTCATTATTCAGGTTGAACAATTGATTGCCAGTGTTTTAAATCACACATTAACAAAATCATCATGTTCTGCTAAAAATGATTCAAAAATTGGAATATATAGTATATGCCCAAAACTTCACAAGAAAATATGCACTCTCACATAAAGACAGGGTAGCAATTTTTGGTAGTTTGAAATTAAAAATTAAGTAAAAATCTTAACTATTGCTTAGTTTTGTTGCAAAGTATCTAAATATTTGATTTCAATAAAGTCTCCCGCAGCCAATCCTAGCTCTTTGGCTCTTCCTGCTCTGAGTTCGATTACACCATCGACAACGGTATCAGGCCCATAAAGGGGACAATCTTCTGGTTTAGTAGTACAGGGAGGAACCGAGCCTGCGATCGCCATAATTTGACCTTCTTTAATAAAAATCATATCTAAAGCCACAGGAACATTATTCATCCAAAAGCGAGCAATTCTCGCTTCTCCCAAAGGGAAAAACATCCCTCTATTATCTGGTAACGCATCACGAAACATTAACCCCATAGCTTGTTGTTCGGGAGTTTGTGCGACTTCTAAATCGATAGTTTCTTCTTCGATCAGAGCTTGAGCAGTGATAGGTAACACTTGACCTTGATTCCGATCTTGAGTTGTCGTTTCTTTTGCTTGAGCAATTTGTAGACTATCTTGAGAAACTATCATGCCACAAGAACTACAAAGCAACCAAATTAAAAACAAAATAGTGTAAAAATTTTTGTGGTTATTTTCTTTTTTAATCGTTATATTTTTTGTCAACATTAGTTTTGACTTCATCTTTTGCTCTTTTACCAGTACCTACTACTTTTTCATCCCTTATCACTCATCCTTTACATGACTAAGACTCTTTCAAAACATAGCCTACACCACGAACAGTCTGAATCAGTCTTTTTTGCCCTTTTAGTTCAACTTTAATTCTTAAATAGCGAATGTATACCTCTATTACATTTGATTCTCCTCGATAATCATATCCCCAGACGTTTTCAATAATTTCTTCTCTGGTTAGAACTTTTCCTGGGTTTGACATTAAGTACTTAAGAAGCTCAAACTCTTTCATTGTCAAATCAATAGTTTGCTCGTTTCTGATTATTTGACGAGTTGCTAAATCGAGAATTAACTCCCCAAAACGTAATTGTTCTTTTGGCTCTTGAGCAGGTTCGAGGTACAAACGAGCTAAGTTTAGCAAATAATCTTTATTGTAGGGTTTAAGTAAATAATCATCCGCTCCAGCTTCTAAACAAGCCAACCTTTCTTCTATAGTTTCTTCTTCTACTAACATCAGCACAGGAACACGGCTACCCATATTCCGCAGTTGATGACAAAATTTAATTCCTAATTCACCAGAAAATACTCGGTCAAGAATAACCATTGCTGGCTCAATATTAATAAATTTCTGTAATCCTAAATCAATATTAGGCTCTATTACAGGGAAATAACCAGCTTGCTGCAAATCTAAACTGGCTTGTTGAGCAAAAGTATCTTCTACTATTAACAAAACTCGAAAATTATCAGTAGCCATCGATTTAGTAATCACCTAATAACTTAATCACCTAATCAGTTATCAGTAAAACATTTGCTACTTGATACTTGCTACTTAGTACTTAATTCTTTACCCTTCATTGTTCATTCTCGATCAGGGAAGTTCCACTGATGTCGGTTTGGCAATATGAGGTAGTCCCCAGCCTAATTTCTCTCTGAGAATACGGAAAAATTCAGGTGATTTTAAGCGAATAAATTCTGCTCTATATTTTGACTTTGTGATATTGATGCGATCTTCAGGTAGAATGTAACAGCCACCATTACCATCTACTATCATCACCATTTGATTGGGAGTTGCGGGAAAGACATTAACTACTTCGCGATCGCTAAAGACTAAAGCACGAGAAGCCAAAGAATGGGGGCAAATTGGTGCTAACTGCAATACTGGTACTTCTGGAGTTACTACTGGTCCTCCTGCACTCAGAGAATAAGCTGTAGAGCCTGTGGGTGTAGATATTATGATGCCATCTGCTGCAATATCTACAGGAGCGTGTTTACCTATTTGAATCTCAAAATGACACATACTGGTAAGAGGTTCTCTATGCAAAACCATTTCATTTAGGCAAAGAGCTTCCCACAGTAAAGCATCATTCCGAAACACTCTGACTGCTAACATAGATCGCTCTTCAATTTCGTACTCTCCTGCCAATAAGCTATCAATAGCTTGGGGAAGTTGATTGACATAGGTTTCTGTCAAAAAACCCATATGCCCAGTATTCACTGTCAATAAAGGTATTTTACTCGGAGCTAACTGGCGACAAGCAGATAAAACCGTTCCATCACCTCCTAAAACGATAGCAAAAACCATATCTTCGTCAAAATCAGGTGGTACTAGCTGCTCAATGCGGGTATGACACAGAGGACTATCAGGGGAAGAATACTCTAAAATGCCTCCAACTCCTGTGGTTAAGGAGACATCCCAACCACTAGCAACTAGCTTTGATTCGATTTCTGAGGCTATTTGGCAAGCTACAGGCTTAATGTCGTTATAAATAATGCCTGCTTTGGGCTTTGGCACAATTAAAAATGATCCTTGTTTATAGGTGCTAAGGGTTAACAATCTTTGGTGATTGTATCTTATCAGTTACCAGTTACCAGTTACCAGTTAACAGTTATCAGTTATTGGTTTCAAGTGATAGAGATCGAGTATGTCAGAATAATCGCAATTTAGCGATTCTAATACCAACACCTTGATAGTGCAATTAACGGTAAATTTGGTTGATTAATTTCTTTCTTAAAAGTTTTAACGGGACTTAAGTTAGTAAGTTGGAACATGAAGCCCAATTGGTGGACGCACTAATTTTAAATTTCCATCGACCAATTTCTCATAGCGATCACGCAGTGCCAGGCTACGCCTGATCGCAGATTACTCCATTTTATTTGCCACAGTCAGAGATTACTCTGGAATACTAGGTTTAATCATTCTACTAATCAGTCGAAAACTGCTCCATCTGACTGATTAAATGTTCAAAATAAGGAGCAAGACTTTCTGCTTCAGCAGCAGTAAATTGCTTTAAACTAAACACTTTTAAATTTCTTAACCCCAATACCATCGCATCAAGAGGAACTTGTAATTCTTGATAAAGTTCTTCCATATAGCCCAGACCTTCTTTACTGGTATAGTTAGTAGATTGTCCAGCTATGCCATAGGTAATACAGCGTAAAAAATGCCAAAAATCTCGCCAACAAGCTTCTGCTCTCATCGGAGGGTAAAGCCCGCCTCCTGGTTCTATAATTTGAGAGAAAGTTGCTAATACTTCTGCTCTGGAACTGTTGACAATTTCTGTGACATCATCTCTAAGTATTTGAGCTTGTTTTAAAGAAGTTGCTAAATGAGGAGCAATCTTAGTGATTCGCAGTATGTCTTCATCTGTCAGATAACGACCTTCATTATCGGCTTGTTGGAAAATAGTGACTATTTCTGAGGGATAAGTCTTTTCCCAACCTTCAAAGCTTACAATATGAGACTTTTTTATTAGTTCTTTGGCTTTCTCACTTAACATAATTGCGATCGCTATTTAATAATGAGATATCTGTCTTACTGTCAACACTCGCTGTGGAATAGCGCGACAGTCTTGCAGAAGGGTTTCCCGACCCAGAGAACTGTCGCAAGACTGCTCATCACGCCGAGAGCATTTCCTCCCGTCAAATATCCTCCCAAAGCCTAGTCGCGATCGGGGATATTGTAAAGTAAGGTAAAGGAAAAACCTTGGTTTTTTTGGCATAAAGAATCAGTGGTAAGTAATCAAAATGAGCATGGCTATAAAAAGCACTTATTTTATTGGCTCGATCCCTTCTACAGCAAGCTATAGAGTTTAATATTTAGCTTTAGCTTTGGCTCTCAATACTTTCCTGACTTCATATCTTCTTTATTCTGACCAACGGTCAGAGCAGGCTCCGTCGTTGTACGGCGGAGTAATCTCTGACTCTTTTTAAATTATCAGCAATTATGGATATCAATTTAATTAAAACCTATTTAGAAGATTCCGACCCCCAAAAGCGCATGAAAGCTGTTTTGGAGTTACGCAGTTATGATGCAGAAGTCGCTATCCCTCTTTTGATTGCTCAAATGAACGATCGAGAGTTTCTAGTTCGCTCTTTTGTGGCTATGGGTTTGGGAAGAAAGCAAAATGCAGAATCTTTTGCGCGATTACTAGAGATGATGAAGTTCGACCGTGACCCTAATGTTCGTGCCGAGGCTGCAAATTCTCTTTCTTATTATGGTGAGGTTTCTGTTTCTCATCTAAGACTTATGTTTGAACAAGACGACCATTGGTTAATTCGTCGTAGCATTTTGGCTGCTTTAGCCGAGTTAAATTGTCCCGCAGAATTATTGGAAGTGGCTCTGATTGGTGTTGCAGGAGATGATTTAAGCGTGAGGTCGTCTTCTATCGATTGTTTGGGTGTTCTTGGCAATACAGATAAACAAGCACCCGCATTAGAAAAACTATTATCTTTGGTAGATGACGAATCATGGCGCATTCGTTTAAGAGTCGCTACTGCTTTGGGTAAATTTGACGATTCTAGAGCTAAAGAAGCTCTCAATAAGCTTAAGGAAGACCCCAACCATAAAGTTGTAGGCGCAGTTTTGAATAGCTTGGTTTGATCGAAGAATTAGGAAAGCGCACTGTTGGTGATTAATGATGGGGAATTAGGAACATACACTGCTACTAATCATCGATACAATTTGGTGTTGCTGAATTGAGCTATGACTCAGAAGAAAGGCTATATCTTAATTATTTTGGATTCAAATTCAATTCGTATTTAATATAGATCTAAGTTTATTAAAGCAATTGTAATTTAGCGATAAAATCAATTTATATTTTAAAAGGCGATATTTTTGTGGTGAAATATTTTTCAGATATATTTCAGTAGCAAATATAGGGCTTGAACTTTAGCATAACTTAAAGCATTTTTTTGCTTCTTCATCAAAGATTTTAAATTTGACGCAGTTTCAGCGATCGCGCATTGCTGCCAGAGGCAGACCGCAATTTTGGAAATTCCTGACATCGGCTTTTATCATTATTTTACTTTCATATTTAAGTCTCCAGTTACTTTTGAGAATTGGTACTAATTTCCCTATCGACTTATTCTTTGCTTCTCTAGCTAAAAACTATCATGAAAAGGCAATTGGGGTAATTTTATCGGGGACAGGCAGCGATGGAATTTATGGCTTAAGAGCGATTAACGAAGCAGGGGGAGTCGCTTTTAGTTCAAGATACCGAAACAGCAGAGTTTGACGGGATGCCGTTCAATGCGATCCCCACTGAAGTAGTCAATCAAGTTCTTCCTGTTGCCGAACTAGCCGAACTAATTTATCAATGTATTATTTCACCGCCAGATTTTCTGAATGTAGAATCTACTGAAAATAATCTCCTTACCTACTGTATAGGGGCAGATGGCAAACATAGCGCGATCTCCAATTGATACGATGATGAGAAACAACTTACCTTGACATTGGCGGGCTAGACAAGCTCCACGATCGAGACAGGAGCTTATCTCAACCTAACTAAGCCTGAGATAGTTGAATCTTTAATTTAACAGTATTAACTACCTAGCCTAGTTATTCTTTTTCGTCTCTGAGGTTGCTACTTCAGAAATATGAGTTTTTCCTTATGAGTTGCGATTATGTTTGGGTTCATAAAACACTGTTTCAATTGGTTGGGAATAAGCCGACGCTTTAGTCCTGGTCTTAGGCTGTTCGTACAGTTGCGCCGAGCTATTACTACCATATCCAAACATTGCCTTAGCCTTTGACTGCTTAGAAGATTGATAGAAGCTATATTTTTGAGTTTGATAAGTGGTTTGATACAGTGTATTCTCAACCCCATTAATCGTTGTCAAGGTAGGTTGCTCAATTCCCTGAGACGGACGATAAAAATAGTCGTCAAAGGGTTGTTTTTGTTTCAGGTAGGGTTGAGATTCAGCTTGAGGCATTCCGTATTGTAGCAACGGAAAAGGTTGAGGCTGTGACTTTATTGGCTGCTGATACGCTAACTGCGGATTGTTACTTACTAACATCATATTCTGCTGCCAGTTTTTTAGCACCTTGCTGATATCAAGGCCCATTGCTCGCTGAAAATGCCATAAGCTTCCTTGTAAGAAGAAAAATGCCAAGTAAAAATGAGTATTAGCCAACCAAGTACGGACGGTATAACCTTCGGCGAGGGTTGGTTGAGACTCAAAATAGCGTGGCAAAAATGACTTCAATTCTAAAGTGGGCCCATAAAATTTCTCTGGATAGGACAGTGTATCAAAGCCACAGTAATAAGATGCAGCAAATCCCGCCAAGGCAATGCCAAACAAGGAATAAGACAAGATACCATCCCCTGAAAAAATGAAGACTCGCTCAACCCACTTAAAGGGTGGTATCAGGATATGCCAAGCACCGCCTGCGATAAGCAACACGGCTACATAAATATGTCCGCCCACCAGATCTTCCAAGCTGTTGACATCAAACAGATGGGTTTTATAATCCCAAATGGTTGCTGGATCTAGGGTCGGAGACGTGACTATGCGCACTTGATCTAAATTGGCATCATAAAGACCACCAAAGAATTGTGCTTTGACAACAAGCAACAACGCACCTAAACCTAAAATGACCAGGTGATGTCCTAAGATAAAGCCCAGCTTGGGAGCATCTTGCCATTCAAAATGAAATTTAGCAGCTTTTTCCGAAGCCATCGCCAAGCTAGATGGTAGCCGATTACGATGAAAATAGGCTCCACCTGCTAATACGACCGCTGCAACAATATGGATTACGCCGATTGCAAACCAAGGGTAAGTATTGACAATTGTTCCTCCTGAACCTATGCCCCACCCTTCAGTCGCCAGATGCGGTAACAAAATTAGTCCTTGAGTGTATAGTGGCTCATCAGGGGAATAGACGGCTAACTCAAATAAGGTAAATGCCCCAGCCCACAACATAATCAGAGCAGCTTGAGCAACGTGAGCCACAATAAACGTGTTAGATAAGTCTATAAATCGGGCATTTCCCGACCACCAGGGATATTGCTCCTGGGTTTCATTAGAAGCGTACATAGTAATAGTTTGACTTCAGCAGTGATTTTTCAAGTAAGCCCACCCGTAAGTGAGGGTAGGCTTTTGGGGAAGATTTTTAGAATCTATCTCAGACCATTAATGATGTGATCGAGATAGACATCCATTTCTTGACCTGCTTCAGTACCCACCCGCTGAGTCACTACTTCTTTCATAGCCTGGAGAGCCTGAATTGTTGGCTCAATAGGAACTCCAAGAGATGAGTAGGTGTCCTTTAAGCCATTGAGAACTCGCTCATCCAAGATGGAGATGTCTGCTGCTAGCATGGCATAAGTGGCATAACGCAAAAAGTAGGTTAAATCACGTAGACAAGCTGCATAGCGTCTTGTGGGGTACATATTGCCACCAGGGAGTGTAATATCTCCATATAGTAGGCTTTTTTCCACTGATTCACTGATAACACTGTCAGCACTCGACCCAATCTGATTAGCTGCTTTAACGCGTAAAGTACCAGTTTGAAAGTATTGCTTGAGCTTGTCTAGTTCATTACCTTCAAGATATTGCCCCTTTTCATCAGCAGGGTTAATGAGGGAAGTAATTGTGTCTTGCATGGCTGTTTATTATTTTAATACGAAGTTAAGTACAGAAAAAATATGCTCTTGTATCTTGAATCTTGTCTCGCCTCAGAGCCAGGAATTTGTGATTCCTTTCTAGGCTTGAACCAAGTTCTCAAGAAGTTTCAAAGTGATATCTCTTAAAAGGCACGTATCAGTTGATCGAAATAAGGACCAGCTATGGCAGCTTCCTCGGAACTTAATAGACCCATCGCAACTGACTTTAAGCAGCCCATTGCTACCTTTAGATTAGCGAGGGGAACTCCTAGAGAGATATACATCTCGCGCATACCATCCAGTCCAATGTCTTCTAGAGGCTTAGAATTACCAGCCAAAATGCAATAACTGACTAAGCGAATGTACCACCCTTGATCCCGTTGGCATAAGCCTGTTTTTTGCGCATTACCACTGTTGCTAGGGGTATTGGGGCACTGATTCCAGAACTGCTTGCTGCCTTGGTCAACAATTTTCTGTTCGTTAGCTGCCAATTTTTGGGCAGCACTAATACGTACACTACCTTTGTTAAAAAAATCTTGAAGCTGAGTTAACTCAGCACTACTTAAAAATCGCTCAGAAATATCTGATTGAGCAATTACTTTAGCCACAATACTCATTGACAAATTCTCCTCTAAATCGATTCTATTTTTGCTCGGAAAATTCCCATTTGGAATTAAAATTCTAAACAGAGTAATTTCTAAAAAATAATTTTTTGATCTATCAAAGAAGCAAAAGATTAAAATCTTTTTCATAGAAAATGTCCAATCTTCTTCATGGAAAAAATTCTATTACCAATCGCTTCTTTTTTAGCTCTGTATTAGTTTCTAAACATTTCTAGTTTTAGATTATCATATCTCAAGCTTTTCTTAACATAAATTAATGCTTATGTTAGGAGTTTAATAAAGAATAAAAATTGCCAAGTTCTTTTTATTTTCAGTATTTTTCTCAAATCAAGGCTTTTACTTAAAGTTATTTATACTTAACAAAGTATTTAAAGTTAAGTTTTATAAAACATTTTTTGAGCTATCTCTCTAGTGAATAATGAATTTTTATCAATCAATAATTAACCAATCAGTTTAAATAAATAATGATCAATAAAATTAGTAGATTATGATACTTCTATCCTTCTGTAAGTACCATATTGCTTGTATCTGCTAATAATCTAATGGTGAAGCCTGGCACTGCGCGATCGCTAAAATGGGAAATTATACCACCATGAGGCAATCCCTAAATTTTTTTTGCTCAAAAGGGTTAAACAAAAATTGTTTTTGATGAACAATCAGGGAAATTACTCCCGTGCTATATTAAGAAATGTATATAGAAAATGACTACACTTTACAAAGAACCAAAAGTGTGATTTAAAATCAATGAGGTTACCTCTGAATGATATCCACAAACTCAATAAATACCAGGGTAGAATCTTTAGCTGTTAATTACTTTCAGCGATCCCAAGGCAAATGGAAATCCCAGCGACGCTACTATATGCTGAATCAAGAGACAGAGCCTCAAGAAGTAGAAAGCATTTTAACCGTTGAGTACTTAGAACAAGGTACGCCAGAATTACTAGAGTTAGCCCAATTACATCAGCTAGAACAACCCAATATTTTGGTTTGTGGGACAAAAGTGGCTTGGTCGAGTAACTATACCAATCGCAACCGTAAAGCCTCTGAAGGTTCTACTATCTTTGGAATAGCGGGAAATCAGCTATATCGCGATCGCGGTTTTGCTACTGATAAGCCGATCATTGCGATTTGCTCTTTTACTAACCCCGATACTTTGTGTTTACGCACTGAATACAACAACTCAGTGTTTGAAGAAGAAGTAAAATTAGTAGGGCAGAACTATCGCACCAGACAAACAATAATTTCTCGCGCTCAAAAAGAAATTACTATTGGACAATATTTAGAAACTAGGATTAAGTAGTTGGTTGTTAGTTGTTAGTAGTGATTTCTACAACAGTAAAAGATCATTAGCCATATTTTGTTTGATACAGTAGCGATCGCATAAATTTAATTGAGCGATCGCTTGTTATTTATTTATATATAATGTAGTTAGCAAAACAGTTTGCCACATCAAAAATATCGAAAATTTAGCGATCGCTGCAAGCAAAATTGTCTTTATACAATTGAGTGAGTAATTGAAGACGATTAAACACAAAAGCACTTCATTAATAAGAGATCTCCACAAATCACAAATCACTAACCATTAACCATTAACCAACAAAAAAATACTACTCCTCTCTACAATATAAAAACGAGTAAAAAAATTCTCATAAAGCTAGCTCATGGTGTTAGGGTTTAGTGTATCTTTTTACTGCAAGGAGTAATAGAGGGAATGACAATGGCAAAGGTGCTTGTCTCCGATCCAATAGACCAAGCTGGGATAGAGATTTTATCCCAAGTAGCACAAGTAGACGTAGAAACTAAGCTACCTCTAGAAGAATTAGTCAAGATTATTCCTGAATACGATGCTTTAATGCTACGTTCGGGAACAAAAGTCACCAAAGAGGTAATCGAAGCAGGTAAAAGCCTGAAAATTATTGGACGTGCTGGGGTAGGAGTCGATAACATTGATGTTGCTGCTGCTACCAGACAAGGTATTGTAGTAGTTAATTCTCCCGAAGGTAATACGATCGCTGCTGCGGAACACGCTCTGGCAATGATATTATCTTTATCTCGTCAAATTCCTGCTGCCAATCAATCGGTTAAAGCAGGCAAATGGGAACGGAAAAAATTTATCGGCAATGAAGTTTATAAAAAGACTTTAGGTGTAGTTGGTTTAGGAAAAATTGGCGCACACGTAGCTACCGTAGCCAGAGCTATGGGAATGAAGTTAATTGCTTACGATCCTTTTGTTTCCAATGAAAGAGCAGAACGTTTGCACTGTCGTCTGGTGGATTTAGACTTACTGTTCCAAGAATCAGACTACATTACGTTACATATTCCCAAAACTACAGAAACAGCTAATCTAATCAATGCCGAATCTCTAGCTACGATGAAACCCACTGTGCGAATTGTTAACTGCGCCCGTGGTGGTATTATAGATGAATCTGCGATCGCAGAAGCTCTCAAAGAAAATAAAATTGGCGGAGCAGCCCTAGATGTTTATGCAAATGAACCTCTAGGAGAATCTCCCCTCACAGAACTTGGTCCTAATACCGTTTTAACGCCCCATTTAGGAGCATCTACAGAAGAAGCACAGGTAAACGTCGCGGTAGATGTAGCAGAGCAAATTAGAGACGTTCTATTGGGCTTACCTGCTCGCTCTGCGGTTAACATTCCAGGGCTAAATCCTGATGTGATGGAAAAAATGCGTCCTTACCTCAGTTTGGCAGAAACTCTAGGTAACATGGTAGGACAGTTAGCAGGGGGTAGAATCGAGCAACTCACTGTACGCCTTCAAGGAGAGTTAGCCAGTCAAGATAGTCAACCAATTGTTATTGGCGCACTTAAAGGTTTACTTTCTCAAGCCCTCAGAGAACGAGTTAACTATGTTAATGCCAGCATAGAAGCAGAAGAAAGAGGTATTCGGGTTATCGAGACTAAAGATGCTTCTGACAGTGATTATTCTGGGGGTTCGCTATATTTAGAAGCTGAAGGCTCTAAAGGAAAGCATTCTGTTATGGGCGCATTACTTGGTGACAGCGAAATTCGCATTACCAACTTAGATGATTTTCCCATTAATGTTCCTCCTGCTGGCTATATGTTGTTTACCCTACACCGTGATATGCCAGGAATTATTGGCAATATCGGTTCTTTGCTTGGTAGTTACAACGTCAATATCGCTAGTATGCAAGTGGGAAGAAAAATTGTCCGAGGTGATGCTGTAATGGTATTGAGTCTAGACGATCCTTTACCAGAAGGTATTTTGGACGAAATTACTAAGGTATCTGGTATTACTGATGCCTATACTGTTAAGCTATCTTAAACACCTAATTAATAGCAGTCACAAACTCCAAGATCGGGAGAACTAAATGTCCAATTGCTGGTGGGAGATAATCGTCGTCTGCGATCCGATTCTGGAAGAATCAGTTTTTTGGCGACTAGATAGCTTTGGTTGTTCGGGAACATCTACTCAAGCAGAAGATACATCTTATGTGGTTAAAGCCTATATTCCAGACATAAAAATTAAACCCCTAGATTTATCGGCTTTAACCTTATGGTTGAAAGAAGATGCCATCTCAGTTGAAGCAACAGCCCCTGAAGTAAGTTGGCAGCTAATTAGTGAAGAAGACTGGGCTAGTGGCTGGAAACAATATTGGCAACCGCAAAAAATTGGCGATCGCTTTTTGATATATCCTGCTTGGTTAGATATCCCTCAAAATCCAGAAAGACTATTGCTTCGTCTCGATCCTGGGGCTGCTTTTGGTACGGGAACTCATCCTACTACCCAGTTATGCTTAGAGTCACTAGAAATGCGTTTTTATGAAGAAGCTGAAACTTTAGCGATCGCCGATATTGGTTGTGGTTCGGGTATTCTCTCTATTGGTGCAATGCTTTTAGGGGCTAAAGAAGTAGCTGCGGTAGATACCGACTCTTTAGCGATTAAAACCTGTCGTAGTAACTGTCAGTTAAATGATATCGAGCAAAAACGTTTAATAGTTAGAGAAGGTAGTATTTCAGAACTAACTAAATTAGAAACTACTTACGATGGTATATTGTGTAATATTTTGGCAGATATCATAGTCCAATTATTTCCTCACTTCAATACCATCACTCATGATAAAAGTTGGGCAATTTTAAGCGGAATTCTTCTAGAACAAGCCAATCAAATCGCCGATCTTGTAGAAAGTAATGGTTGGACTGTAGCAGCTTTATGGAAACGCCAAGAATGGTGTTGTTTTAACATTAGACGCTCTGAATATTAAAACATATATAGGTTGCAAACTATTGTCATGATAGTTAGACAACGACATTTAGGGAATAGATGCTTTAATTTGATTTTGAATAGATATAAAAAAACTGGGATAATTTCCCCAGTCATAGTTAATTTTACTGAAAATACAGTGTATAAAATGTATTGCAATACTTAAGTGTGTGCGCTCACCTTAATTTCTTGAAAAATTTCGTTCTTGGCAGGGTGATATTTAACCATTTACAAGTTCTACTTAATTTTCTTCAATTGAGAGCCAAAATATACTCAATATCGAGAAAGATATTTATCTTTTTAATAGTTGTTCTGTAACAATCTTTTTAGACTATCCTTTGAAACTGATTGTTGTAATTTAGAACAAACCCTTGGTAATTTGAGGTTTTACAGGCTGAACTAGGATATCTCATAACTGTTCGTTATTCGTTCTAAAATGTTCTAGAATTGAAGTCTTATCTATTTCTCCCTCATTTAATTTGTTGTTGATATACTTAAGATTACCAATAGTAATACCGACAACTGTAATTAACAAACCAATTTTAAAAATACCCAATAAAGTCTTATTGTAACTGTTACTACCTTTAAGTTTTTTGGCTGAACTCTGGGCGTGTTTTGCTCTTTTATAAAGATAATTATTCTTTTGTTCTTTAGCTAAAGAAGCTGCATATTTAAAATCTTTAATTGCTCGAGAAACATGACCTAATTCTCCATAGATAATAGCTCGATGATAATAGGCATTAGCTAATTTAGAATCCAAAAAAATAGCATGATTATAATTAGCAATAGCATAAGGAAAATCTCCTACTTCATAATAAGAAACTCCCCGATAGTAATAAGCTAAAACCATCTTCGGATTCAAAATTGTTGCAATAGATAAATCTTGGACTGCTTCGCGATGATTCCCTAAAATTCTTTTGACTAAACCACGGCTATAATAAGCTTCTGGGATGCTTGGACAGTGCCGAATCGCTAGATCGTAGTTTTCTAGAGCAGCCTGATAATTTTTGTTATGAAACTGCTCGTTAGCCTTATCTAAATAGTCGATATTCATAGTTTTCAATACCAGTCTGAGTCAAAGACGATTTATTTAAAATAGTTGCTGTTAGTTAAGCCAAATGTTAAAAAGCGTAACTAAAGATCAATATTCCCAGATAAGTCACTAAAACTTAACCTAACTTGAGATTATTTTGAGATATTTCCGATTTATACATTAGCAAAATAGACAAGATTACTGTTGTAAGAATATTGATATTTTACCGAAATATGGCAAAAAAAAGGTTACAAAAAACAAGTTTGGCTAAATCATAAAAATTACCAGCTAATTGTTTCGTAACTGTAAATAGCAGCCAAAAAAAGATGCTTTTTTGAGTTTTTTGAGTTTCGCTCTAATTACA
>NZ_LR213830.1:0-14603 GCF_900659865.1 Hyella patelloides LEGE 07179 | reverse complement strand
TTTTGCTGGTATGGGTAAACCCTTTGAAGAATGAAAATCCTGTTGTACTTTATAAGTTAAACGAGGGGATATTTGGCGTACAATTTGAGCTAGCAAGCGATCGCCTGTATTCTGCACTAAATTAGTTGGAAGTTTCTCAATAAATTTGGGGAATTTCGTCAACCGTTACAGTCAAGGTTTTAATTTGCCCAAACTAACCCCTAGTCATAGTTGAGGGAATACTTAGCTTTTTGGCAAAAATTTTTTTCTGAGACTGCTCTTTAACTTCTTCAGCAGAAGTTTCTGCAAGCTCCATTATTGCTTTATATTGAACTTCATAGCCAGGGGCTACATAATTAGGAATCGGAACAGTACGCATCACGTAAAGATTGTTTTCAGGAGGATCGAGCGTTACTGCAATTTTCGGCTCTACCTCATAACCCAAAGAAGCAAAACGTCCTATATTAAGTACATAGCCGTTGTTGTTCAGAGGCTCTACATTCATGGGTTGAGCGCAACGAGAGAACCAATCATCATGAGCATTAAGGTAGTTAGCGACAGTTTCGAGATCGCTATACATATCCATATAACCCACAAAACAAACAGAAAACCAAAATGATTTAAAAGAATTCAAAGCAGAATCTTCGATCGTTATTAAAGACTTTTGTGGGATAGATAAATTTGAACCAGTTAGGGACTTCTCTTGTGTCAATGTCAACTCCATTATCTCTTTAAACACACTTAATTAACTCTTTTAAAGCTAAATTACTTAGAATAAAAGAGTTAACAATTAGTTAAACATTTATATCTTTATTTAGGTGTGATTTAAGTTCTTATGCCAGTATTAGTTGTTGGAGCTACCGGACAAACAGGAAGACAGATCGTCAAAGAATTAGTTGCTCAGGAAATCCCTGTACGAGCCTTGGTCAGAAATTTAGAAAAGGCACAACAAGTACTACCTTCGGAAGCAGAATTGTTTGTCGGAGATGTCCTCAAACCCGATACGCTCACAACCGCTATAGCCGATTGTAACTTATTGATTTGTGCTACTGGTGCTAGCCCCAGTTTTAATTTTACCCAACCTTATTTGGTTGATTACCAAGGAACCAAAAATTTAGTAGATATCGCTCAAGAAAATAACATCGAGCATTTTGTTCTTGTTTCTTCTCTATGTGTCTCGAAATTTTTCCATCCTTTAAATTTATTTTGGTTGGTTTTATGGTGGAAAAAGCAAGCAGAAAATTATATACAGCAAAGTGGTTTAACCTATACTATTGTGCGACCAGGAGGGCTGAAAAACGAAGATAATATGGATAATATTGTGATGTCTGCTGCGGATACTTTATTTGATGGGAGTATTCCACGCCAAAAAGTAGCGACAGTTTGTGTGGAGTCTTTATCCCAAGCAGCAGCTAAAAATAAAATAGTAGAAACAGTCTCTAAACCAGATGTAGAGGCTAAAACTTGGGAGCAATTATTTAGTGTTTAATCCTATCCAAAATATTTAGTACTTTGAAAATGAAGTTTTGTGAAGAAGTGTGACAATATCATGCTTTTCCCTACATTTGGCGATCCCAGCTACGGTTTTTGCAGTCAAGCCAGGTTAAGTTTAAAGCAAGGAAATGTTGACGAGTAATCTTTATGACAAAATTTTAAATTTATTAAAACTTGGTTGTTTATGCAATCTCAGCAAGGAAATATTCTTCTAGAGATACTAGCCAAAAGAAAATCAACCAATGAACAAGTTTTAAACTCGCTCGAAATAAATAATTTTCTTACAAAGCCTATTCTGGAGCAAATAAGGATCAGATTTTTATGATATTTCCCGTTTTTCCGATACTTATGTTAGTGACCACTATAGGAAGTATCATTCTGTATTTGCGTACTGCCAACGATATTTTTGGTGTATTATCAGTGGGAATGGCGATCGCTTGTTTGATTTGGGGTCTAGTAGTGGCTCATTGGTCAATTCACCTGCTATTTTTAGTAGCATTGCTCTTGTTAAGAAAGCCTAAAGTAATTGCTAAATTAGCAGCTAGCCTCAAGTAAAAAGTGCTGCTGAATTCCTTGATAGTAAATAGCTATTTTGTCTTGAACTATTTATCTAAAAACCAAGAACCACTAACCATTTATCCTCTCTTTTCCTAAAAACCTGCTCGGCAACACCACAAAACCTACATATACTTCCCTCGATCCGTTTCAGGACTCTCTGCTCTGGGAAGTCCCATACTAAAGTTACGTACTTTATTGCCTAAATTATAAGAAACTTCTCCCTGCAACAACAAAGAACGGATATAATGCTCTAAATCAGAGCCGATACGACGAATATTATATTCGCTTAAATCTTCACCGCTACTGGCTTCTACCAATTCATCAAACTTGCTATAAACTTTTTGTAAAGTATCTTCACTCCAAAGAAATTCATTATCAGGATCGATATCTAGAGTGAGAACACTATCGCTGGGTACTAATTGATTATCTTTAAGTTCTGCACTGTAGATACGCACATGACGAGTTGTCGATTTAACCAGCATTTTGCAATGTTTTATTGATTGTATTATTTGTCTTCTTATTTTACAGAATTTAAGAGCATAAACTTGGTAAAGGCGTAAACTTTTTGAGGACGCAAGGAAACCTGCGCCCCCACTGATAAATTATTTATACGCTTTAATGCACTCTTCTACTAGAGGTTTAACCGCATCAACATTTTCCCAACCAGTAATTTCGGTTACTTTCTTTTCGAGGTTTTTATAGGTACGGAAAAACTCAGCAATTTCATCCAAACGATGAGTAGCAATGTCATTAAGAGAGGTAACATTAGCGTAACGAGGGTCTTTGTCAGGAACACAAAGAATTTTTTCATCGCGATCGCCACCATCAATCATTTTGAGCATCCCAATAGGACGAGCAGCAATTACACAACCTGGAAAAGTAGGCTGATCCATAATGACCATTCCATCTAAAGGATCGCCATCATCGGCTAAAGTATTAGGGATAAAACCATAATCATAAGGGTACTGCACAGAAGCATAAAGAACACGATCTAGGGCAAATGCATTGAGATCTTTATCAAATTCGTATTTATTTTTGCTACCTGCGGGAATCTCAATTAAAACGTTGACAATACCAGGTTTAGGTTGGGCGGGAATCAGTGATAAATCCACGAAATTTCTCCAAATGCTAAAAGTTTACATAAAAAAGTATCAATCCCTTTAGGAAAAATTCCCCAGGCTTTAGTAAAGAGACATAGCTCTACCAACAATGCATTCTACCTGAAGAGTTGAACTTAAGATAGAGGGTTAAAGACGAACTCATTTGTCGAGTTCTAGGGATGAATCGCGATTCGTCCGAACACCAACTCAGGAGTAAAAATGTTGATTAGTATAAAAAGCAAATTGAAAGCATTATGTTTAGCTATGGGTATATTGGCAATTAACCACAGTGCGATCGCCAATACTGAAGAATCAGAACCATCTCAACCCCCACCAGAATTAGAGCGTTTAGAATACTTCGAGGGAACGTGGCGTTGTCAACAACCAGCAGCACCAGAAACTCCAGTAGGGGTTTTTATTTGGACAGTACAACTGGACTTAAATGACTTTTGGTATGTAGGAAACGCTGAAGAAATAGAATTCCCTGATGAAAGAGAACCAATTAATTCACGAGAATTTTTAGGTTATGATGCGGTTTCTCAAAAGTTATTTCGGTTTGTTGTGGTAGGTAATGGGAACTCTCTTAACTTCACCGCATTAGATTGGCAAGATGAAACATTAGTCTGGGAAGGAGCAGTTGTTGAGGGAGGAAATGCCCGACCATTGCGACAAGAGATTATTCAAGATGACGAAGACAAGTTTACTGCCACTTATTTTGTTACCGACAATACAGGAGAATGGCAACCTGCGGTTAACGAAACTTGCGAACGTGTTGAATAAACTAGGGTTGTTAATTTCCAGCTTGAAAATAAACATATGATTTATTTGGTCAACCCTAGTAAGCAAAAAAGAATACTTTCTAGTTGAGAAATATGCAGCTTTTGTGTGGATAAGCTTAGACTTTAATGCTAGCGTGTTCATTTTTATTCAAGTCTTGAACTTTACTGAAACTTTCTCTAAGAGATTGAGCAATTGCTTGAGTTGCCTCAACCATGTCTGTATCATCGACCGTATAGGGCGTAGCTAACTCTAAGTTATGGTTTTCGACCGCATGATGCCAAGCACGATGGAATAGTTCATTGCTTATAGAAGCTACTCTATAAATTTCAATCCCTGGAATCCAGAGAGCAACGGCATAATGATGAATGAATTTTTCTACCTTGGTCAAAAACACTCCCGCAGGAATATCCTGACGACCCTTTTCTTTATTCGCTTCAGCAGCAAAGGTCGCTTTAGCTTCTGGATGCTTAGTGTTCTGAATAATCCAAAGCTGAACCTCTTTGGCTGTTTTGAGTAAAGTATCTTCCATCCTAATAATATCTCCCTTACCTGGCTGGGCAATCTGAGCCTTTAGAGAAATGGGAAAAACCCACTTACACAGAGTTCCAGCTCCATCTTGGGTATAGTTAACAAACTCTTTCTGTGCTAGCACGCTAGGAGAAATATTAAGGATACGACCCGCATTTCCTGCTAATGAGAGAAGTTTAACCGTAGAAGTTTTAATGGCAGCAACTCGATAAAAATCATCATCACCAGAAAAACCAATAATATCGCCGACTTCATAAACGTCATCTCGTAAGTTTAAAGCCACGGTAGCAGCATTTTCGACGACTTGTCTAGAACCAAAGGAAAAGCCAAAAGCTAAAGCACCAGTTAAAGAAGCGAGCAAGCCGAGAGGGATTTCAGCGATCGCCAAACAAGCGACCACAATACCTGGCCAAGCAACAATACCAACGACATAAGCAATCGCTCTGCCATTGCTGCCTAATTTGTGAATATAAGGTCTACCGTAAATATATAAAGTTGTTAGAAATATTCCCGCGATGATAGTCTTAAGGATTTTTGCTCCGTCGAGTCGGCTAAAAAAATTTCCTATGTTGAACTTGGAACCAGATTGATTGTTTATGGGATATTGGACTAATTTACCATCTTTCCAAACTTTTAAGCCTTCTCCATTAACAGCGTAGATAGTATCGCCACTATTAGCCAAAAAAACAGAACTTTCCTCATTCCAGTAGGCAGGAAGTCGAATTATTTTACTAATATCTGACTTCAACTGTCTTACAAAGAATTTTTGATTCCCCTCACCACAGATATTGATCCAATGTTTTTTTGTTTCAAAATAAGCTACCAGATTATCAGTGGGTTCACAAAGCGGTGCTAGTTTAGGTTTGCTCTCAGTTTCACTCTTAGAGGCTAATGGGGATGGACCGCTTATAGATAAAGCTGAATTATTTTCCTTTCGGCAACTGACCAATGTCAGCGTTGCTAGCAGTCCAATGGTCAAGACACAAGTTTTCATGAGCTTGATTTTTCTGTTCCTATCGACATCTGCCAAGTTTTTATCAACGATTTTGTTTCTTTTTAGGAGTTCCATCTTAAACATCTTCATACCTTTAAATATTTAGGTAAATGATTCACCCTGATACAGTTTTTAAATGTAAAAACTAGCTTGTTATAGAAAATTTTAATTACTATTAATCTTAAAATTCTCAATTTAATATCTGACTTAGTTTTCCTTTTAAATTACCAAGCAAGCCTTTATTTACTTCCTTTTGCTCTTCTTCTGGGATTTCTAGCTTCCCAATTTCAAACTCTAAGGCTACTTTTAGAAGATGAGAACTGTTAGTGCGAATAATAAAACCCATGTGAGAGTTTTGATTGGCAAAATCATCAGCTTTTTGAATTAATTTTTCGTCGATTTCATTGTGTGATGCTGTAATAATAATTGGTATTTGCGGACAAAACTCACTGATGATTTGAGCTGATTCTAGTCCGTTCATTTGGGGCATACGCAGATCGAGAATAGCCAAGAAAGGTGGATTTTTATCGCCCATTTTTTCAACGTAATCTACCGCCTGCTGCCCATTTTCTACGAAAAAGGGTTCTACATTTCTTTGTTCTTCTTGTGCCCAGCGTCGAACGGCGACTGATAAAGCATCTCTGACCTCGGGTTCTTCATCAGCAATGAGAACAGTGCTGATCGCCGAATTTGGTAACAATTGAAAATCCACATTTTTTGAGTTTGAGAGGCGATCCGAATTAGATTTTGCCAATGGTGTTTTTGTTTTAGACTGGTGAAACATCTGATTTGATACTCTCTTAATTTTTAAGTTGTTGAAATAAGTAAGTAGTTAGTTTAAAGGTTTACATAGCGAACCTCGTATTTATTACTTTGTTTTTCTCTTCAATATTTATGCGTTTCTTGATAATTATTTACAAAGATAAAACCTTAACTTCCACCCTAGCCACTGCATAATGTTCTCTCAAAAATGCGGTCTGCCGAAGGCAGCGCAGCGCGATCGCTCAACCCACAATAACTAAACTTAATCCTGTTTCCACTCAAAGCAGCCGTAACCATTTGATTTGGTTTGAGGGGTATTTTTAGAAAATATCTTTATAATGTTAGTATGATGTTCCTTTGGAGATTTCTTCTTTGGCCTTTCCTCATTTATCTGTAAATTAATTTTGTTGGTTCACATCACGATCTTGCTTATTGTGACAATCAAGAAAGTGTCACTAAAGTTACCAAGAAAAAATTTACACTGCCTATACTTATAAGTGTGTGAGGAGTAAGTGTAAAAGAGAAAAGCTTTGGGGTCGAAACACGGCAAGACTCCCGAAGCTTTTTTCATTTGTATAAGCTGTTAGCTGTCAGCCTTTAATCCTTAAAAGTTGTACTTAATATTTTGGGCTTAAATCTCACGCACCAGGCGTTTATGCCCCAATGTGATGAGTACAAGTCCCGCTTAGCTGGGGACAAAGAGTTCAGACCCCGCGTTATGCCCTAAAGGACTTCCTTCGGTCGCGCGATGCAGAGCGAGTCCTTTAGGGGAGCGGTATCCTTTAGGGCGGAGAAAGACGCAAACGGGGCGTACAAGTTCCGCCGTGCGACGACGGAATCAGCCCCTTGGGAATGCTGACCTAGCAAAGGAATCAAATTTGATTTAGTGCATTTTGATAGAGAGATTGGTATAACTATTAGCTAACTCAAGCCAGATTTAGAATTTAACAGTACGAACACCAAATATTTACTGAAGAAAGCTAAAAGCTGAGAGCAAATAGCTAATAGCTTTTTTAAGGATTTTCAATTGTAAAGCCAGCATCACGAATCATTTGAAGATCCGCATGGGCTTCTTGTCCTTTTGTAGTGAGATAGTCGCCAATAAAAATAGAATTAGCAGGATAAAGTCCCAAAGGTTGCAAAGACCGTAAGTGTACTTCTCTCCCTCCTGCAATACGAATTTCTTGGGAAGGTAAAATAAAGCGAAATAAGCAGAGTACTCTCAGGCAATGACGAGGATTTAATTCATTAAGGTGTCCTAATGGTGTACCTGCGATAGGAATTAAAAAGTTTAAGGGAACACTGGTGACATTTAATTTTCGCAGAGAGTATGCCAAATCGATAATATCGTCGTGGGATTCTCCCATACCAATGATACCGCCAGAACAGGTAGTAATATCCGCAGCTTGGACATTTTTTAGGGTGTTTACACGGTCTTGAAAAGTGTGAGTGCTACAAATCTGAGGATGATGATTTTCTGAAGTATTAAGGTTGTGATTAACCCTATCTACTCCTGCTGCTGCTAGCTGTCTGGTTTGAGTTTCACTCAGTAAGCCCAAGCAAGCACATATTTTTAAGTCGTGTTTAGCTTTGACAGTTTCCACTGCTTCAATTACTTTATTAAACACCTTTTCTGAAGGCGATCGCCCTGAGATAACAAAACAAAATGTTCCTGCTTGTAATTCGGCTGCTTTATCGGCTGCTTTGACTATCTTTTCTTGCGCTATCAGGGGATATTTCTCAATTTCAGCCGTAGAAATTTTCGATTGAGAACAATAGTGACAATCTTCAGGACATAAACCACTTTGGGCATTGAGTAGAAAGTGTAACCTGACTTTGTTTCCCCAATAATGATGACGGACTTTATAAGCTGCTGCAAGCTGTGCCAATAATTCGGTGTCTGGTGCTTGCAAAATTGCTTTTGCTGCTTCGCGGGTGATTTTTTCCCCTGCGAGAGATTTTGTTGCTATTGCATCCCAGTTTAAAGCTTCTGTTTTTGCGATCGCCATTTTCGTACCTGTTAACTCAGACTCTTTATTGTTCCGCGATCGGCTTCGTTTGTCTAGAAAGTTTAATCTTTATTTCACGCAAAGTCGCAAAGACGCAAAGGAGACGCAGATAGATTGATTGGCTTCGTTGAATGTTTAATGGAGATTTATTTGATAGTGATGCAAAACACTCTAATTTATCTACTATCAATCATTTTTAACTGGTAACAACATCCGCGATTCTATTCCTTTCCATACTTCAGGCGTTACTCTTACTACTGCTTGTTTGCATTGAAGCATTAGTAAATTCGTATAAGTGTAATCAGTTATTGTTTCCATTTCTGATTCTGATATCTCCATCATTTCTGAAGTCAGATTAAAAGTATTCATCCATAACTCGTTAATTTTTTTACTTATACCCAAAAGGCGATCTTTATCTTGTTTATCTCTAATAGCATCTTGTTTTAATTTCTCTAAATTATCAATCAGTTCATCATATCTTATATGGCTATAAATTTTGTATTCTGCAATAGATAAAACATAATCAATAAATTCTTTCACAGCCTCTTTAATAACTATATTAATAGTTTGAGCATCAATACTATCATTATCGATGTTAATAGTTTGATTCATATTCGTGTAAATATAGACTGTCTTTGAGTTAAATTTAATAACAGCAAGGCTATTGGCAAATTCTATTAAATAGTCATAAGCCATCCCATTCATAAAAGAGATCTGATTTTTGTCAATTTGAATAAAAGCAGATAAGTTATTAATAGCATTAGAAAAAGAAATTGCTCTTTTAGCTAACGATCTAATATTTTCCAAAGGATAGTCGGTAATTTTTTCTACCCAATCTAATAAGTCTTGTAATTTAGAATTATTAATCAAAGAATGAGTCTTTTTCTCCATTGCTAAAAGCAAATTATCGGCTTTTCTCAATCCTGCTAATAGTAAAAAGACTTCTCGCCAACGTTTATCGCAAAGATGATTATCTACTAACTCTTCAATGGGTATATCGTTATAGTCAATATGTTGAGCCGTTAAAAATTCTTGAATTGTTAAATGGGAAAAAGAATAAATACTTTCTGCTCTTTCTACTAATAAACCGTGTTGTACTTCGATATCTCTCAAAACATGATTGCCATCAACATATTTTTCATCTGGTAATAATTCGGGTAGTAATTTTTCGATTTGTTTGACTACTGTTCGTTTAGGAAAAAATAATCGATCTTCGATAAATGTGTCGTAAGCAATCTGAGACAAAATTAATTCTTTGCGTTTGGTATCTAAGCCTTTATAAAGTTGTTCAATGGGAATTTCTTTTGCACCATTCCATTCTTCTAATAATACTCGTAAGGCTCGCTCGTAAAGCTCACATTCCGCAGAAAAATTTAATTTCTTCGTGATTTTTTGAGCAATTTAGTCTACACACTTTAAGAGATAGAGAATACAGCGATTTTAGAAACAGAATAAGAACTAATATATTATTTGGTGTTTTTGAAGATTGGCGATTGCTATAAACGGCTATATTCAAGCAAATTCATTTAATTATTTCCTTGAGAAAATTATCTGCGGAATGTCAGGTAAAGGGTGCTGCGATTAGTGGGAAATTGTCCCGATCGCTGATATAAAATACAAACTAAGGTTAACAGTAGGGGAGTTCTGGTTAATTCTTTGGCTGCTTGGTAGTCACCACTATTCAAACTTTCTAAACATTCTTGACCTCTTTCTGGATTGGCTTCAAAGCAATTGGTAATAAAGTTCTCAATTTGTCCGTCATCAAAATCGGCAATTGCCACATCAGTAAAACGCCGAAAATTATTACGATAGGCTGCAATGCGACAGGAAGTTATAAAACGATTTTTGCTAGGCGATAGACAAAGTTTTGAATTTCTGTCACCATTTCATTCATACGCTCTGTCAGTACTTCATCTAAACCATCTAAGAGAATCAACAACTTACCTTGTTCTAAGAATTTATCTGTCAGTTGTTCGTATTCGGGCAAACCGCAATTAGCAAATTCAGATGCTATGGCTTCTTCAAAACTTATCTTACCCGTGCGAAATGTTTTTAACTCCAAAAAGACGGGAATACAGTTAGACTCGTATGCTCCCTTGTTTCTTTTTAGTGCTTCTAAGCCTACTTTGCGTAAAAAGGTGGTTTTACCCATCCCAGGCGCACCCAATACCATTAGATATTGTTCTCTGTTAGCTACCGCGATACCCGATTCTTTGCGACATTCCTGAGACTGAAAACCTCGCTGGTTACTTTCGCGAAATGCCGATTCTAAACCTTCAACGGATGCAAAAGTTCGCAATTCACCAGGATTTAAGAGCTTAACCACAGTATATACAGAATCAAGACTGACAGGTTTGGACATCCCTAACACTTTGAGTCTGCCATGACGTTCTGCATAGTTTTCAATGTATTTACGTGAAATACGAAATAGAATATCTTGGGCTTTTTGAGTTAGTTTTCCTGTACCATCTAAAATTTTTTCTCCAGTATTACCTAAAAGCTTAACCCCAGCTTCCCCCGCAACCTTACCAATAGCAGTAGCCAATCCCTTCGTAGCAGCCTCCAGAATAGCAGGGTCTATTTTTCCAATCAATTCTGGGATAAATTCCATTTCTGTCATTAGACCGAACCCAGATGTTTCAAGTAATAAACAAATATTATTCAAGTCTAACTACACAATAAGTCTAATTCGCTTTCGGTTTCGTTTGTCGAGAACTGTTAATTTCAGTTACATTAATTTTTATTAATGAATACAAAGATCGAGATAATAAATCGTGACTTCAATTACTTTTGAACCTCTAAAAAAATTGGATTGGGAATGGCGGGGACACAAAATCCGCTACACAGAAGCGGGACAAGGAAAACCACTTTTTTTAATTCACGGTTTTGGTGCTTGTATCGGTCATTGGAAAAAGAATATTCCCCATTTAGCAGATGCAGGATATCGCGTGTTTGCTATGGATTTACTAGGTTTTGGGGCTTCTGCAAAACCACCTCTGGACTACAGTTTAGAACTATGGCAAGAGCAAATCAAAGACTTTTGGATAGCCAAAATTAATCAGCCGACAGTGTTTGTCGGTAACTCCATCGGCGCATTATTAAGCTTGATGTTGGTCACAAATCATTCTGAAATTAGTGCAGGAGGTGTTTTAATTAACTGTGCGGGAGGACTCAATCATCGTCCTGACGAGTTAAATCTTCCTTTGCGGGTAGTGATGGGTACGTTTACTAAATTAGTAAGCTCTCCCCTGACTGGGAAATTTATCTTTAATGGAGTAAGACAAAAAAATCGGATTCGTAATACTTTATATCAAGTTTATCGCGATCGCAATGCGGTAACGGATGAATTAGTAGAAATGCTATATGAGCCTTCTTGCGATCCCGGCGCACAACAAGTATTCGCTTCAGTATTAACTGCACCTGCTGGTTTAACTCCCAATGAGTTGTTACCTAATCTGCAACATCCCCTATTAATTCTCTGGGGAGAAGACGATCCTTGGACTCCAATTAAAGGTGCAAAAATTTATCAAGATTTAGCAGCCACTAATAATAATGTTGAATTTTATCCGATTCCCGTTGCTGGTCATTGTCCCCACGATGAAAAGCCAGAAATTGTCAATCAACAGATTATTAATTGGTTAGCAAAATAAGATTTTAAATTATTCAACAATTTTTTAAAATCGCTTGCTATTAGCTATTAGCTATTAGCGACAAGCTTGCAAGCGTGGTGGGTAAAATTGCTTACCACGCTTGTCTTATTCCACTTAAATTCGTGGAGGAATTAAACAAAGCTTACAGTTATAAGCTATAAACTTATAGCTGGTGAAATTACTAGGATAATTTAATTTATTAGATTCGATTCCCCTAAATTGTTTCAAGGGAGATTATAATTAGGTACCTAAAGTAAATATCTGTTAGTTATGTTTAGCATTCGTTTTTTGATTATTCTTGATACTCCGATACTCTAAATACTAAATGATGTCGGAGAAACCCAAAAAATGCCAATGAACTAATGACAAAGATATTCAGCTACATGATATTTTTAACGAAAATTAGGATGATTACATACCTAATTACAAGATAGTCTAATTATAATGAAAAATAGTCTAGGTATCGATTTTCTGTGTTTCTGCACATCTGCTTTCGGTGAGAAATACAACCTCATGGCAAAACTTCTCGCCCAAGATTTACAACAATTTGCTCCAGGTTGTAACTTTATAATTTATACCGATAGACCTCATATATTTAATGATAATTCTAATGTAAGAGCCGTTAAGCATTCATGTCGAGGAGTCATGCCTTATCATGAGAGAAGATTTGCAATTTGGGATGCTCTTTCGGTATCTTCTTCTGTTATGTATTTAGATGCAGATGTTAGAATTTGCGCCCCAGTACCTCAAAACCTCAAATTTCTTCCTGGTTTAACTGCACGTAGTTGTGGAAGTTTGCAGAAACATATACAAAGACGCTTTAATCAAAAGTCTCAATCCAATAAGTCATTTAAAAAAAGATATATTATCGAAAAAATGGCTCATAGGATAAGTATCGATCTTGATTCTCCAGAATTAAAATTTATCAATGAGTTTTTATTTGCGATTAATAAAGATCGAGGGAGAGAACTAGAATTTTTAAAAATCTGGGGTGATTTAGCGATTTATGCTGATACATTGGGAATGCATAAACATCCCACATATGCGATGACTTTGGCAGCAGCCAAAAGTAATTTTCCCATTCATCATAGTAGAATGACTGGCTTAGATTTTTTTGATGATAGAATTGAAAAAACGAGAATTAGTAAAAATCAGTCTACTTCACAAGCTAAATCAGAATATTTTAATCAACAGAAAAATATTGAAAAGAAAAAGAAAAATATTTTTCAAAATTATTCAGATCTAATTATTCGCAATTCTTCTTGTCTATACAATCGCGCCCGTGTTCAACTAACTTCTAAAACTTTTCCCTCGACTCTTGTAAACTACCCTGAATTAAATCAAAGATAGTAGCTAAAGGTTATTATGGTTAAGTTTATAAGCATAAACATAAAAGATTGTAATATCTTCCCAAACTCTTTTTTCTGTTGCTAACTGGTCAATTTCTGCATCATAAGCTAGCTTTAATTGAGCCAATTGCTCATCAGACAAGTCTAATAAAGGATTACCTCTGGGATTAATCCATATGCGATCGCCTTTCCAAGTATTTTTCGCTTCTTCTGCTGTTAAATAATGTCCTAGTTGTTCTTGTTTTACCACAACATTCTTAAATCCAGATGACTCTAAAAGTTGCTGACATTTTTCTGGTGTACCTGTAATACTATTCCAATCAGGAAGCTCAATATTACACATTTCTTGGCATAACTGAACAATTTTAGGCGTTAAAAAAGACTTTTCTGAATAGCAAGAAAAAACTATTTTCCCTTCTGGCTTTAACCAGCGATACCAATTATCAAATACACCAGGAATATCAATAAACCAAGGTACAGAAGAAGAACAAAAAATCGTATCAAAACTATTATCAGGAAACTCTAAATCATCAATATCAGATTCAATCAGTTCAATATTACTAACATCTGCTTTTGCTATTTTTTCTCTTGCTTGAGCTAACATTACAGGAGAAATATCAACACCAATTACTTTACCCTTTTTGCCTATTAAAGAAGACGCTGCGATCGCGACTATAGCCGTTCCTGTCGCCACATCTAAAACAGTTTCTCCTTCAGATAAGTTAACACAATCTACTAATTTAATCGCTCGATTATAAGTAAATTCATTATCATATTGTTTGCGATAATTAAAAAATTCTGTAATCTGTTTTTTATATTTATTAAACATCTTAATTAATTGGCAATTTATTTAAGGTAGGTGGGCAATGCTCACCCTACGCCTGATGTAATATTAGACGGTTATGCATTGGATCGTAAGCATAAATTTCTTTACCATGAGAAGCAACTGTAATGTCTCCTGATGGTGGAAAACCCATCTCTGTTAAATGTGTAATTGTTGTGTCTAAATCTTCTACTTCCAAACAAATACTCATCCCGCTATGACGAGAATTATTAAACTCAGCTTGATGATCTTCTTTCGGTTTAAAAATAGCTAAACGCAGAGATTTTAAATTAAATTCTGCGTAAACATTGGGTATGTAAGGTTGTGGTTTTTGATTGAGCAGTTGGGAATAAAAGGCGATCGCTTTTTCGAGATCGGTAGTAGCGATAGTTAAAAAAGCATCAGTATAATTGAAAGTCATCAGTGTAATCAAGCAAAATTCTATTTTATACTCAGATCTTGCACCTAATCAGAGAAAAATCAAAACCAAGTTCATTTAACCAGGGTCTAACTGTCTCTAACTGATTCAAAAGAGAGAGAAGTAAAATATGAGGAAGAAGTAAAATTAGTGCCTGTT
>NZ_LR213829.1 GCF_900659865.1 Hyella patelloides LEGE 07179 | reverse complement strand
ACATGGAGAGTGTGTAAGTCTGCCAGTGGTAGCTGTTCTCGGTGAAGTGTCAACCACCTACGAGCAATTAAGTTTGTTCTAGGAATCTCCGTCCTTTAGCGTCAGCGCAGGGCGGAGAGGATGTCAATTTATCCTCTGTTGTCACTCTTAAATATTGACAACAGAGGGTTTTTAAGAATACATATCTGAAAGGGAGCGATGTTTTACCTTATTTTTAACTTTGATATGTTAATGATGTTCTTATATCGAGAATTGTCAATTTGAAAAAGGCTTAAATAATAATAAAAATATCATCTGAAATTTAGAGTTAAATCAACAGGACTATTTCATTCTAGGCAGCCAGAGAATTAATTATCTGTCCGATCGACTAAGTTCGTCTTATAAGACTTGATATATTAGCCAAGAAATGAATTTCTTAGTGAGCTAGTGTAAGAATGAAATAATCCTAATTAAATCAAAAAAAAGCTTAAAAAAGAACAATTAAACAAAATTTTTAAAGTAAAAGTTTTAAAATATACATTTTTTTTTGGTTACATAAGTAAAATAATTGGTCAAGAAATACTTTTGCAGTTTCATTCCTTAAAGCCTAATGCGTAGTGTTCCCCAATCAACTAAAATACGGTTCAATCTTCCTGGTTATATGCATTTGATTTGTGTCGAACATCAAGCCATAAATATAGTTTACACCAGAATAAAAACTCTCAACCGTATCCCTAAAAATTTGCAAATTTTGCAGCTAGGAAAAATAGGAATTATGAAAGAAGCTTTAAATATAGAACAGTTTGATTCTATGAGAGATTTAAAAGCTAAATTCAATGAAATTTGTGATTGTGCTTACATGGGAATGAGATTTTATGCAGTTGGTTCAGAAAAATTTGTCTGGAATCTTAGAAATTGCGCTCGTGGTTTTGGTCTGTCAGAAGAGGAAATTAGTTTAGAGGTAGTTGGTAGTAAAGCTAAAGATATTGATTGCTCTAATTGTCAGACAACTAATTCTTCAGTTCGTACTAATATCATATTATTTCCAGCTCTGGTTGTGAAATAAAATTGGAAAGTTGCGAGCATTTCTCACACGTCAAAAAGGCTTATCTCGTTATTTGTGCTGATGCCGAAAGACCAAGATAATTGCTCGAAGCTAAATTAGTTATCTGTTAAATTGATAAGTAATATTTGACCAATATCAACAGCAGTAAAATAGGAACTTAAACACCAAAATAATATTATTAATTAATAATATTATTAATGACAATGTGTTAACTTATAACTGTTAAAAAGGTTTTCTGATGAATGAGCAAACTGTCAAAGTTGTAGATATAACCGAGCTAACTCGAGAATTAAAAGTTTCCGTTTAGTTAGTGCTAATGGAAGAGACTAGCACCATTTTCCCCAGGAAGTCATTTGGCAGTAGAAATTTATTTAGGGCAAAAAACGAGACGTAATTCTTATTCTTTGTGTAGTTCTCCCTATAATACAGATTTTTATGAAATTGCAGTACTGTTGTAAGTTATGAATTAGGGAATTATTAAAAGTCCGAAGTAGAAAAAAAACTTGAAAAGAATTTAAACGCGATCGCTGATAATAGGCTACCATAAGTTTAAAATACTAGGCATAACCAGAGAATTATCGTCATTTCAATTAATTAATGAGTATCAACCTTTTAGTTATTCAAAACTCTCCTACCGCACCTTTGGGTAACTTAAATCAATGCCTTCGCGATCGCCATATTTCAGCGAAAATTTTGACTCCCTCGGCTGGGGAAAGACTGCCTATTGATAGCTCTTACAGTGGTTTAATTATTTTAGGTGGGCCTATGAATGCTGAAGATGATGCTCACTATCCTCACCTAATGGACGTGGTTCGCTTGGTACAATTATTTTCCGCAGAGCATAAGCCGATTCTGGGTATTTGCTTAGGAGCGCAGTTGATTGCTAGAGCTTTCGGTCAGCGAGTGTACCAAAACGATACTGTAGAGTTGGGTTTTACGCCCTTGCGATCAGTGAATTCTGCGATCGCTGAAGACCCCTTGTTAAAATCGGCGTTGCTATCTGATGCTGACTTAATTCATTTAATGGAGTGGCACTTTGATACTTTTGATTTACCAGAACAAGCTAAGTTATTGATGAGTGGTGAGGATTGCCAAAATCAAGCATATCGTATTGACGACAACATTTATGGATTTCAGTGTCACTTTGAAGTCAACCAATCAATCTTACAAAATTGGCTAGTTAACGGGAAAGACTACCTTCAAAACAACCGTCCTAACTTTTCCGAACAACTATCCAAACAAATCGAGCTTTACTTGAGTGGATCTAATCTCTTTTGCCACAAAATTGGTCATGGTTGGTTAGATATTGTGGAATTGAACTCCAAATAATGTGAAAGAACTTATGCATTATGAAAATTTGTACCTAATATGTGCTGTAGGGTGTACATTGCCCGTACCTGGTTTCTCTACAGCAATAACCTCATCAACGCCAACACCGTGGAAGAATCTTTCCGTTTGATTCCCCACACCGTCAAACACCAGAGCTATTTCCCCACCATCTAAAACGTATCTTTCTACCGTTTCTGGCGTACCATCCCCATTACGATCAACCGATTTAGCAATTCTACTGTCGTTAACATCATAGGCATAATCAAAAGTAGCAATTGTATTACCCAGATCGTTTATGACGAAATTCTTCAAAAGCCTAACCCCTTACTTCCTC
Organism: Hyella patelloides LEGE 07179; assembly: GCF_900659865.1. Taxonomy (GTDB): domain Bacteria; phylum Cyanobacteriota; class Cyanobacteriia; order Cyanobacteriales; family Xenococcaceae; genus Hyella; species Hyella patelloides. The sequence goes on along the minus strand of NZ_LR213829.1, from coordinate 26,619 downwards.
TTAACTATAATTAATTAAAGATATCTAGTAATCAGAAACAGTAGTAGCCAAATCGAAAAATCATGGCAAATCAGCTTTTAAAAAGAATTACACTTCATCAAGATATATGTCATGGTAAACCTTGTATTAGAGGACTGAGATATCCTGTTGAATTTGTTTTAGAGCTTCTCAGTTCGGGAATGACCACAGAGGAAATTTTGGTAGATTATGATGATTTAGAATCAGAAGATATTCAAGCAGTTTTGCTGTTTGCTGCACGACTGAGCCAAGTCAAAAGTATTCATAAAATCGCTTCATGAAGTTTTTGGTTGATGCCCAATTGCCAGTTCGTTTAGCTAGATTTCTACAAGCTAGTGGTTATGATACTTTACACACAAGGGATTTGCCTCAAAAAAATACCACTTCAGATACCGAAATCAATGATATTTCTATTGAGCAAGGACGAGTTGTTATTACTAAAGATTCGGATTTTGTAGATTCTTTTATGACTATTCAAAAACCATCAAAGTTGCTTTTGATTTCTACGGGAAATATTGAAAACAGCGAACTCGAACGAATTTTCAAAAATAATTTATCGACTCTCATAGATTTATTACAAAATAATAATTATATTGAGATGAATCGTGATGAGATTATTGTGCATCAATAGTTTGTTTTGCGGTTGGCGTATTTAAGAAGCTCTTGATGTAAATTGTCTTTTAGCGATCGCTTCATCCAGGAAATTCCTTCCAAACAACGATCTCTAATTTTGTGCAGCTATAAAATTAGTCAGCAATGCACGATCGCGCAGATAAAGCGATCGCCCAATCTTCTTGGGTGTGAATTACCAATACTTTTACTGGAGAATCATCAGCAGCAATATTGGTATCGACAGGATCGCCATTATTTTTAGCTAAATCCAGTTGTAAACCCAAATAAGTTAAACCCGCGCAAGTTTTTTCACGGACAATACGGGAATTTTCGCCTACCCCAGCAGTAAAGACTAAAACATCGATCCCGTTAAGACTGGCAACCATTGCACCGATAGAACTTTTGAAACGATGAAGATAAATATCAAAAGCTAGCTGCGCTTGGGTATTACCATCTGCGATCGCATTTGTAATAGTTCTCATGTCCGCAGAGATACCAGAAACACCTTTTAAACCAGATTCTTTGTTGAGTATTTTATTGACTGTACCAGCATCTAATTCATATTTTTGCATCATGTAAATTAAAATTTGGGGATCGATTGAACCACAACGAGTACCCATCATTAAGCCTTCTAAGGGAGAAAATCCCATTGTGGTATCGACACAAATCCCGTTTTTAATTGCAGCTAAAGAACAGCCATTCCCCAAGTGACAAGTCACAATTTTCAGAGACTCCAGGGGTTGCTGTAAAATTTGAGCGGTACGGTTAGCGCAATATTGATGAGAAGTCCCGTGAAACCCATAGCGTTGAATTCCTTTTTCATAGTATTCATAAGGAAGAGGATAAATTTTGGCAGCATCGGGAATAGTCGTGTGAAAAGCCGTATCAAAAACCGCCACTTGAGGAATTTCGGGTAAAATCTCTTCTATAATATTGATTCCTTCTAAATGTGCGGGGTTATGATTGGGAGCGAGAGGAATGAGATCGGTAATGGCTTGCTTAACCTCTTGGGTGATTACAATAGCTTGGCTATATTTCGATCCACCATGCACCACTCGATGACCGACTACATCAATCTCATTGAGATTTTCTAAGACTTTAGTGTCGCCCGTAACCAAAGTATTCAATAGAACCTTTAAAGCAGTCTCTCTTTCTTTGACTTCAATTTTTTGTTTGAGATCGTTACTTTTAACCGTGAGAATTCCCCCTTCTTGAGCCACTGTCCAATCTAAATGAGCTTCCCACAGAGGTTCGGGGGTTGTATCTGGTATAGATTTTCCCAAACTATAAAGGCAACTTTTTTGACTACTCGAACCAGCATTGAGAACTAAAATTATCATTTTTGGGAATTGGAGACTTTTGATTAGGTGATTAGGTGATTACTGTTTCAAGTGAGAGCGATCGCTTAATTTTAAAAGTCGGGGACCTTGATCGCAAAATTCTAAGACACTAACAGCAGCAACAGGCATATAAATGCGATCTCGATAACGTCCCACATCTATTCCTAGTAAAGAACACAACATAATCCGAATGGTGGCTTTATGGGAAACCACTAATACATTGCCATCGGGGTAGATTTTTTCAATTTCTTCAATAACTTCGGAACTACGACGAGCAATATCAATTGCCCTTTCGCCATCAGGGGGAGAGTTCCAACCAGGTTCCGATTGCCAACGCACATAATCATCGTGAAACTCTTTATTAACTTCTGATGGGGTTTTGCCTTCCCATTGACCGAAGTCGATTTCTTTTAACCCACCCCGAAGTTGCATTTCCATTCCCACTAAATCGCATATAGGTTTAGCAGTAGCAATAGTACGACGCATCGGACTACAAAAAATCGCTTTCCAGGGTACAGATCGATAAGCAACAGCAAAGTCTTTTGCCATAATCTCTCCTTCAGGAGTTAACTCCACATCGGAAGTCCCGCAAAAACCACCTGTTTTACTGGCTACCGTTTCACCGTGTCGTAAGAAAAATATCTTTAAAGTCATTAGTTTACTGATTTCAAGCTAATCTCAAGTTTCCTAATTCGATCTGAAGGCGAAACCTAATTAATCCCAAACCCATACCAGTTCGCCAATTTCGATTTTTTCGTAAATCAGCGTGGTTACTAGCCGCATCTCTTCAAAGGTTACTTTGTTATCGGCACGTATCACATTTTTAATCCTGGTAAATTCCGCTTTTGTCAGTTTGCCATCTGCTATGGTACGTTCAATGATTGCTTTGAGTTTTTCGAGTTCTTGAAGTTCTTGGGCGGTGGGTTCTCGATCTTGAGGACCTGATATTTTCATGAGTAACTCTCTTGTGTTTGAATTTCATTAATTTTAGCGGTACTAGCACCAGATGATTCTACGTACTAAAGTTGGCAATGGGTCAGATTTTGGTTTTTTCCATCAAGACTACAGACGAGCGTGGTGCAACTAAGTAATGATTTTGGTTTACTGCTACGGCATTTTTTAACTCAGCAAAATCATCTGGTGCAGCTAAAGCAGTATCCACAATGCGATGCCAATGGTTTCCTGTTTTAACAGGTGGTAATTCAAATTTAAGGGGTTTCCAATAGGCATTAAGAATTATATGGAGATGTTCTTTACTTTCAGGATGAGATAATGAGAAAGCCAAATAATGGGCATCTTCGCTCCAGTCTGGTTCGCCTAAATGCTGTCCATGCCAAATGAGATGGGGTTTGCTGCTAGCATGGGCGACTTCTAAAAATTCTTCTTGGCGAAAAATTGCTAATCCTTGGATAAAGTGAATTAACCCAGTGACAAAACGCAGCAAATTGTCCTGTTTATCGACCAAATTCCAGTCAAACCAGTTTAAATTATTATCTTGACAGTAAGCGTTGTTATTTCCCAGTTGGGTGCGTCTGACTTCATCTCCCATAAGTAACATGGGTGTTCCCTGAGACATAAATAGAATAGTCAAGAAATTTTTAATTTGTGAGGAGCGTAATTGCTCTATTGCTTGATTATGGGTTGCTCCTTCTACTCCACAGTTCCAGCTATAGTTATCGTTTGCGCCATCACAATTTTCTTCTTTATTTTCCAGATTGTGCTTGTGGTTGTAAGAAACTAAATCATTGAGGGTAAAACCATCGTGACAGGTAATAAAGTTAACGCAACGATTGATATCAGTATCTAAACGGGAATAAATATCGGGACTGGCTAAAATTCTAGCTGCTAAAGCATTAACCGAACCGCGATCGCTCTTGACAAAACGACGTATATCATCTCTAAATGGGCCATTCCATTCGGAAAACCAGTCTGCATGGGCGACAAATTTACCTACATGATATAATCCTGCTGCATCCCAAGCTTCGGCAATTAGTTTAGTTCCTGCTAAAAAGGGATCCGATTCTATCAGGGAAAGAATTTTGAGTGTTCCTGCATCTTCTATCGGTTCGCCAAAAGTATCCCTTGACAAAATTGAAGCTAAATCAAACCGAAACCCATCAACGTGCATCTCCGAAACCCAATAACGCAAGGAATCTATAATTAGTCTCGCCACAATGGGATCGTTGCCTTTAAAGGTATTACCACAACCACTATAGTTTTTATAGTGAGCAGGATTTTCATCTTCTAAGATATAGTAAGTTTGGTTATCTAAGCCTCGAAATGAAATAGTAGGACCCTGGTGATTACCTTCTGCGGTATGGTTGAACACCACATCTAGAATGACCTCAATTCCTTCTTTGTGCAGGGCTTTAACCATGTCCCGAAACTCATCTACTGCTCCTAAGCGATCGCGTCGTGAACTGTAACCGCGATGGGGTGCAAAGAAACTAATAGTACTGTAACCCCAATAATTTTTGAGTCCTGGGCGGACATCTTGAGGGTCGAACTGATGAACTGGTAATAGCTCTACTGCGGTAATACCTAATTGTTTGAGATAGGGTATTTTCTCAATTAAACCAGCATAAGTCCCTCGTTTTGACTGGGATATCCCCGAATTAGGATGACGAGTAAAGCCGTTTACGTGCATTTCATAAATGACGCTGGTAGAATAAGGAATTCTCGGATGGCGATCTCCTTCCCAATCGTAGGTGCTAGTGTCTACTACCACTCCTTTAATTGCCTCAGCGCAGTTATCTCCAGGGGTAGTAGCAGAGGCGCGATTATAAAATTCATCCCCGACAATTGCCTTGGAGTAGGGATCGAGTAACACTTTAGTGCCATCAAAACGATGTCCTATTTCGGGAGAGAATTCTCCGTAAGCACGATAAGCGTATATCTGTCCCGCTTTAATTCCTGTTACAAAGACGTGCCAGTAATAGTAAGTTTTGTTTTCTGAGGGATCGAGTTTAATTGTCTGGGTTGCTTGCTCTGTTTCCGCAGTATCAAACAGTAGCAATTCGATAGCTGATGCGTTTTGAGAAAAGACGCAAAAATTAACCCCATTAGGATATACGGTAGCTCCTAACGGAAAACTTTCTCCAGGCAATACTTTTAGTTGTTGAGCCATTTTAAACACAGTGATTGGCTTTCATTAATAAAGTGGGCAATGCTCACCCTACCAAATATTTACTGTAACTTTAGTTAATTAGTTTAGTTAATTAGTAACTTGCAGCACTGCATTAGCTTGAGAATATTTTTGTACTTCAATTGGTACAGCTTGAACGTCCCAAATATCTTCACAATATTCTCGGATAGAGCGATCGCTTATGGTATGAGTTAGAGCCAAATAGATGATTATTTGGTTCTGTTTTTGCTTCTTGAAATCGGGTAATCAAATGGGATATTTTACACTGTTTTTACTAACTACTTTTTCTCTTTCGGAATAAACTCTTGAATCATCGCTTCTGTATGCAACACTACATCTACTGTAGATATCGAATTATTTAAAACATGAAAATAATTAATTCTTTTATTAATATCTTGTAGCGTTTCTTTGAGTTCTTTAATTTGTAATTCATTCTCTGCTTCTTCCAACTCACTCAATACTTTCCCTTTGAAAGCTTTGTAATATGATTGCATATCCCGAAAGTAGGAATGCAATGTAGTAACTGTATTGTGGATTGAAGAAGATGCGCCAGAATATTCTGGTTTTGAGAGTTGCATGAATATTATCCTAATTAAAATATGTTTACGGGGCTTAATTTAATCTTAGCTATTGACCTGAAAAACCAACTTTTAAAAGCTCTTATCTTCCGCGATCTTTAGTATACTTGTTATCTGATTACTTTTCTGTAATCTGCGGTACAAACTCCTAAATTTCAGCACTAAATCAAGTAATTTTGTCAATATTTAAAAGACATCTTAGAGATAGTTTTTCGTCACAACAAAACTTTGTCGATAACTTTTGTTTCCGAATCAAATTCGTAAACAATGGGAACTCCTGTAGCTAGTTCTAATTTGGGTACTTCTTCTGGGGATAAATCATCTAAATCCATAATAATGGAGCGTAATGAGTTGCCGTGAGCAGCCACCAAAACCGTTTCACCATTTTTAATATGAGCCAAAATGCGATCGCGCAAAAAAGGTAAAACTCGTGTTTTAGTATCTTCTAGACTTTCACCACCAGGGGGAGGAGTGTCATAGGAGCGTCGCCAAATATGAACTTGCTCTTTACCGTACTTGGCTGCGGTTTCTGCTTTATTTAAGCCCTGCAACTTACCATAGTAACGTTCATCTAAATCGGAAGCGGGGAAGATCGGTAATTCTTGAGTGTGATCCCCTTCATATTTATCCCAACCATGCCAGTTGGGATCGTCAGCAGCGTGTTGGATAATCGGGGTTTTTTCGCCACAAATTTCGTCGCATTCAGTCAAAGTGACAATTGCCGTTTCCATCGCTCTCATCAGCAAGCTAGTAAAACAGACATCTACCTGATAGTGCTTTTCTCTTAGTTTACAGGAAGCTATGGTCGCTTCGGCACGTCCCCTTTCGCTCAAAGGTACATCTACCCAACCCGTAAACTTGTTTTGGGCATTCCAGAGGCTTTGTCCGTGACGAATTAGAATTAGTTTGCTCATGAGGCTTTTTTGAGAGTATGAATCTTGAGAAAATTAGTTCCTTGGGATATTTGGGTAGGAATACCGCCCATAATTAAGATTTGCTCTCCTGAGTGCGCCAATTGTTGGTCAATTAGATAGTTTTCAGCGATCTCTACTAATTCTTCAAAAGTCGTTCCTTCACGATCTATATAGACTGGTTTAACCCCCCACACCAAATTAAGACGGTGATAAACATCAATACTAGGAGTAAAGGCAACTACCATCGCTTTCGGACGTTCTCCTGAAGCAATTTGAGCCGTGTAGCCAGTAGCTGTGAAACAAGCAATATAGCGCAGGTTTAAAATCTGATCGATGGCATTGAGAGCCTCACTGAGAGCATGGGTTTGATCTGTGGTTGCAGGTGGGTTATTAACGAATTGCAGCTTGGGTTCAATGCTAGAGGCAATTTTGGCTAACATGGACACTGATTTAAGGGGATATTTCCCAACGGCGGATTCTCCCGACAACATCACCGCATCTGTCCCATCGATAATCGCGTTAGCTACATCACTAGCTTCAGCACGGGTGGGACGAGGATTGTGAATCATGCTGTCCAGCATTTGAGTAGCAGTAATCACGGGGATATTTTTCAGGTTGCACTTACGGATAATTTCTTTTTGTAAAAATGGGACTTTTTCTGGGGTAATTTCCACCCCTAAATCTCCGCGAGCCACCATCAAACCATCACATTCAGCAATAATTTCATCCAAATGAGCGATCGCTTGAGGTTTTTCAATTTTTGCCATTACAGGAATATCCGCCTGGCGTTCGACTAAAAACTGCTTTAAAAAACGAATATCTTCTGCTTGTCGGACAAAACTAAGTGATACCCAATCAATCCCCTGGGAAATCCCAAATTCCAAATCTTTTTGGTCTTTTTTCGTCATCGAAGGTAACCGCAGATTTAAGCTTGGTAAATTAACCCCCTTACGGCTTTTGAGAGTACCTCCTTCCACCACCTTACAAATTACTGCCTCCCCATCAACGGCAAAAATTTCTAACTCTAGTAAACCGTCATCTAACAAGATTTGTTCTCCTGGTTTAGCTTCTTCGGCTAAGTAAGGATAGTCAATACAAACTGTGTCGGAAGCACTTCGATCTTCCGACTGAGGAACTAGAGTCAACTTTTCCCCTACCTTGAGGACGATCCCTTCATCTGGCAGCATTCCCACTCTAATTTTGGGACCTTGGAGGTCTTGTAAAATAGTAATCGGCGTATCTAACTCTTCTGAAACAGAGCGTAACAGACCAACCATTTCAGCATGAGCTTCATAACTACCGTGGGAAAAATTGAGCCGTGCTACATTCATTCCTTGCTGTACCATCTGAACGAGCGTTTCCCGCGAACTGCTAGCAGGACCAATAGTAGCGACAATTTTTGTACGATGCATCATTAATTTAGATAAAAGAGCGTAATGCAAGCAGGAAAGGAAGGGGAAGCAGGTGGCTCTTTGCTGGTAGTTTTAGGGGTGTGTACTTGTAATCGAGAAACACGTTCACCGTGAATCAAAAAATTTTCATTATTCAGAAGAGAACCAACAAGCAACGAACCACGAGCTACTAACAATTAACTTCTAATTCATCCCTCATCCTTCATTCTTGATCCCTAATTAATAGGGCCATTTCCAGCCAGTTACTTCCGATCTATCCATACCCTGTTCGTGAGCATAAGCTAGATTGTCAATAATTTCATTTCTCATGCGTTCTCTAACATAAGCTGCGCGAGAACCCAAAGAAGGAACGCGATCTATGACATCGATAACTAAGTTAAAGCGATCGATTTGATTGAGAATCGCCAACTCAAGAGGTGTATTGATATTACCTTGTTCTTTGTAACCTCTAACGTGGATTCGGTCTTGGTTAGTGCGACGATAAGCTAGTTTATGAATTAACCAGGGATAACCGTGGAAGTTAAAAATAACAGGTTTATCAGCAGTAAAGAGAATATCAAACTCTTTGTTAGACATCCCGTGGGGATGCTCCGTTTCATTTTGTAGTTTATACAGGTCAACCACGTTAATAAACCTAACTTTGAGATTGGGGAATTCTTCTCTCAGAATTGCTGTAGCTGCTAGAGATTCCATTGTGGGAATATCACCACAACAAGCCATAATCACATCGGGTTCATCTGGGGTTTTTCCGCAATCATCGTTACTCGCCCAGTCCCAGATACCAATACCTTTAGTGCAGTGCTTGATTGCCTCATCCATTGTCAGGTATTGTAAGTGCTTCTGTTTGTCAGCCACTATTACGTTGACATAATCTTTACTCTTCAAACAGTGATCGGCAACCGAAAGCAAGCAGTTAGCATCGGGTGGAAAATAAATGCGAGTTACATCAGCACTCTTGTTGGTTACCAAATCTACAAAACCAGGATCCTGGTGAGAGAAACCATTATGGTCTTGTCGCCATACCAAAGAAGACAGCATTAAGTTAAGAGAAGACACTGGCGCACGCCAAGGCACGTGATTTTTACAGATATCCAACCATTTAGCGTGTTGGTTAAACATCGAATCAATGACGTGAACAAAAGCTTCATAAGTATGGAAGAAGCCGTGTCTACCTGTAAGCAGGTAAGTTTCCAGCCAGCCTTCTAAAGTATGTTCGCTCAACATCTCCATAACACGACCGTCAGGAGACAATTGACTACCATCTTCATCTTCGGGTAGGTAGTCCGCCATCCAGGTTTTTTTAGTAACTTCGTAGATATCTTGTAAGCGGTTAGAAGCAGTTTCATCAGGGCCGAAGACGCGGAAGTTGGTCATATTGTTTTTCATGACATCCCGTAGAAACTTACCTAGTACTCTAGTGTTTTCCACTTCTACTGTGCCTGGTGTTTCCATTTCGATGGCATAGTCGCCAAAATCTGGCATTTTTAAATCTTTGCGTAACAAACCACCGTTAGCTATGGGGTTAGCACTCATGCGTCTGTTCCCAACAGGTGCTAATTCTTTAAGTTCGGGGATCAATGTTCCGTTCTCGTCAAACAATTCCTCTGGTTTGTAACCCTTCATCCATTCTTCGAGGAGTTTCACATGTTCGGGGTTAGAATGCATTCCCCCCATTGGTACTTGGTGCGCTCTCCAAAAACCTTCTACCTTATGACCATCTACTTCCGATGGACCTGTCCAGCCTTTGGGTGTACGCAGAATAATCATCGGCCAACGAGGGCGAAATGCTTTATTCTGGCTACGAGCTTCCTCTTGAATCTCCCGAATTTTAACGATACACTCCTCCATGACTGCTGCCATTTTTTGATGCATCTTTTCGGGGTCTGAACCTTCTACCACATAAGGAGTATAACCATAACCTTTAAATAAATTTTCTAGCTCTTCTGGGCTAATACGCGACAGGATAGTCGGGTTAGCAATTTTATAACCATTGAGGTTTAAAATCGGTAATACTGCCCCATCGCGCACTGGATTGAGGAATTTATTGGAATGCCACGCTGTAGCTAAAGGGCCTGTTTCTGCTTCGCCATCGCCCACGACACAAGCTGCAATCAAATCAGGGTTATCATAAACTGCACCATAAGCATGAGATATGCTGTAGCCTAATTCTCCTCCTTCATGAATTGAACCTGGAGTTTCAGGAGTACAGTGACTACCAATATAGCCAGGGAAAGAAAATTGTTTAAAAAACTTTTGCATTCCCTCAGCGTCTTCGCTTTTCTCAGGATATACCTCAGAATAAGTTCCTTCGAGATAAACTGGGCCTAATACCCCAGGCGCACCATGTCCTGGCCCGGCTAAATAGATAGCGTTGAGATCGTATTTTTTGATTAAGCGATTGAGGTGAATATAGGTAAAGCTAAGAGCAGGTGATGAACCCCAATGTCCTAATAAACGCTGTTTGATTTGTTCGGGCTTTATAGGTTCTTTTAATAATGGGTTGTCTCGCAGATAAATCATGCCCACCGCGAGATAGTTGCAAGCACGCCAATAAGCGTCTATTTTTTTAACTTCTTCAGATGTTAAAGCTTGTCTTGATGTTGAGTCTCTAGAGGGAGTAGCTACCATAAGTTTTTTTTAAATTGAAGAGTAAGATACTAATTTACCTTATTACGATTAGTTTAAGGGTCGAAAGTTAACTAACCGTTAAGTCAAATACTATGAAACTCCTAATGTTAAAAAAGATTAGACTGAACTATTTAATAAAAAATTCCGAATTTTCTACAAGGAAGGTCAGGAAAAAAATTGTTTTTGAACAATAAATATAAGATTAATTAATATTTTATATAAGTATTAGAAATTTCCTGAAAGTTTTACTATAGTCTATTTTCTATGCTTAACCTTTAATCAATAAATAATAAATTCAAAATGAATTTATTATTTATCTGAGGACTAAAATACTTATGGCAAAACAGACATTTTTCTAATTAATATATTTAAAAAGCACGTTAAATAAACTAGATTGGTTAAAAGGTTTGACTAAATAGTCTGTAGCTCCTACTAGCTTCGATTTAGTTAAATTAACTAATCCTCTCTCTCCTGTTAACATCACAATAGGTGTTGTTTTGAATTCATGATGGTTCCGCAAAAGGCTACAAAGTTCATAACCACTAATTTGAGGCATATCAATATCTAAAAAAATAACCTGTGGTTTAAACTCCATTAATTCTGCCAGAGCATTCATCGGTTTAGTAATTTTAGCTACCAAAAACATATTATGCTCCAATATCTTTTGTATTTTTTCTTGAATAGCCGTACTATCATCAATACAAGCTATTCTCCATTGTTTATCGATAATTTGAATTGTTTCTTTGCCATCTGCATTCTGTTTTGATTCTCCACCAGTTATCGACCAATCTTCTGGCTCTGCTGTGATATTTTCAAATAAGTTTTCAACAGGTAAATCGGGCAATTTATCAAAAGGTTGTTTGGGGCTTCTAATAATGACACTACCATCAATAATAGCTGGATAAAGTAAGCGTGCTACAATCAATTCGTCTTTATCAATCAAAGCACTAATTTGACGAAAATTAAGTCCTTTGAGCAATTTACACAGAGTTTGATTCTGCTCTGCCGTTAAATTAGGAATATTATTAGTTCCTTCCGAAGCTAAATACAAACGTTCGTAAGTAGATTGAACATGGGTAGTGAAGATTTGCCATGCTTGTATTCTCTTTTGACACTGATCTATATAAGAGTTGACATCAAAAGAACATAATTCTGTAAGAGGGTGTGGTTGTTTGACAAATTTATAAATCAGTGGTTCGGGTAAACATAACAAAGATTCAATAACTTCTCTAACCAGTCTTCTCAATAACGTAATGATTTCCGTAGGTTGTAGCTCTGTTTTTCCTGAAGCTAACCATAAAATACCCTGGTAATCGGAGGGGTTTTCTATATACGCGTCAACACTATTGTTAACCTTTTGGCGTACTTCTTTAATAACCCGATTGCTTAAATGAGAATTTTGGTTACTTAAACGACGTAGATGACGTTCTAACCTTTCAAAAGGAGCAAGGGAATTGGTTGCATAATATAATTTACCTTCCCAAAAATAAAGAAAGAAACTAACAGAAGAAAATGTATCACAAGAGACTTGTAAACAACCCTTAGCTTTAGAATTAGCCAAGTGCTTTAAAAGATTCTCTATTGTTACATCGGAAGCCCGTGTAATATCTTGCTCCATGATTACCATTTAAGATTAACTAATTTCTGCGTTCTTATAGAGTTAATGAAATCGCAATAACCATAGAATACCCATCTCGAATCCTTGAGGTAACATTTTTGTGACGAGAATTTAGTAATTTTTTAAGGCAATTGTTAATTGACGATCAAGCAGTCACAGATTTATTCTGCCTTAAGAAGAACGGGTAACTTATAAACTCGCGGAATGTGATTCCAAAGACATCTCCTCCGCAGACAGCACGTAACCGTTGCCTAATCTTGGAGATAGCAGCGTACTCGAAAAAAAAGTTTTCTCAGCCAGTGCGTGGTCAGACTTGGTGACTCTTTGCCTTAATTAACTATTGCCAAAAAACACTTTTTGTGATCCAATTAGGGCAAATAGAAATGGATTCGTTAGAATAGTTTTAGCAAGATTCGGATTTTACATAATCATAATTCTGACCAACCATTAACCATCTCTCATAGTAAAATTTACTAATTCCCATAACAACAAAATACTAAATACCAAAACTGCACCATAGGTGTAAACAGCAGCTTAAGTAAATTAAATAATAATAATGACAACTGAAAATATACGTCTCCGTTCTGAATTTCTCAACACTCAAGTAATCGCCCGTAACACTGGGAAACGGTTGGGGGTTGTTAAAGAAGTATTAGTAGATATGGATCGCAGAGAAGTAGTTGCTTTGGGTTTGCGAGACAATTTACTTTCAGTTTCTGGCATCCCCAAGTATATGTATTTGAATAGTATTCGTCAGACGGGGGATGTCATCTTAGTTGAAGATGAAGATGTCGTAGAAGACATAGACATAGAGCTATATAGTAAATTGGTCAAGTGTGAGGTTGTTACAGAAACTAATCAACCTTTGGGAAAAGTTCGCGATTTTCAATTTGATGCGGATGATGGTAAAGTGCAAGCCATTACTATTGCTTCTTTAGGAATTCCCCAAATTCCCGATCAACTGGTAAGTACCTATGAGTTATCTATTGACGATGTAGTTACTAGCGGGCCAGATCGCTTAATTGTATTTGAAGGCTCAGAAGAGCGATTAACCCAAATTACAGTAGGTTTATTAGAGCGTCTTGGTTTGGGTACTCCCATTTGGGACAAAGAAGAAGAATACTATCCCCCTACAATTAAGGCGGAGAATCAATTGGGTACTGGCGCACCAGAAAGACCGCCAATTGCTACTCCTGTAGAAACCAGAACTCCTGTAATGGAAGAGGAAGAACGTTGGGACGACGATCGATGGCAAGATGCTCAAGTCGTGCCTTCCGTGCAACAGAAGGCCCAAGCTATACCCTATGAAGACGACTATGAAGAAGATAACTGGGGAGATGTCGAGGATCGAGAAGAAGAAGTTTACGATGCTCCTAGCTATGAACAACCAGTAGCTCCTGCAAAAGAATACGATTATGGTGGTGATTCTTCAGATGATATGTGGGATAACGATGATAATCCTCAACCTTACAATCCAAAACCAGTTAACATCCCTGAAAAGAAAGTAGAAAAAGTGCCTGAATATGAAGAAGAACCTGGTTAAGATTTAAGAGCGAATTAGCAATCTAAAATTAAGTAAAAGGGTGGGCATTGCTCACCCTTTTGATCTGAAAAGTTTATCAGGAAAGGCGTTCGCTTTGTCGCAATGTTGGATTAATTTATTTCAATAAAGCTTCTCCACGGCGAAATAACTCCCTAGCGTAATCAGTCCAAGTACCTTGTCCCCAATAGCGGAAACAACTGGTTTCGACTAACAACAAATAAAGTAATGCTTCTAAATACTCCGCACTTTGAGTTACAGAAGGGTCTTTTGCAACTTCAGCATCATATTTAGCGTGGAACATAGCACTTAATTGATTCATGGGTTCTAAAACATTTTCGTAACCCTTGACCCAACTTAAATCATCAGTCCAAGATGCGCCGTCCATGTGGAATTGATGGTCAGTTGCTTGTAAATCTTCAATAGCTTTAGCCACTGCTTCAGGAGTAACTTTATTGGTGTCTACTTGATTCCAGATTTTATGTTGTCCCACTGCTTGACAGGTAGGATAATCTTCTGGTTTAACTCCTTTGGCTTCTAACAGTTCAATATACTCTGTACCGTTGAAACCAACTACACCTAACCCGTCAATTTCATGCCAAACAGGTTTAAAATCGCGAGCGTATTCATTCATCATTACCCCGCCATTTTCTCCGTCAGCAATTTGAGAAACACAACAAGGTGCTTCAATATCGCCTAGTTTTTGCTTACCTCTTCCTTTAGCTTCATGGAAAGGCTGCATTTGCGCGACTAACTTAGTATCTGAGCCTTGGGTTTTAATTAAAGCGGTAATACTAATCGTTTCTCCTTTGGAGTTACGCGCAATTAAACGATTGGGAACATATTTATCATCGTGCCATAATCCCGAACCGTCTAATCTTTCTACAGAATGTTCTTGTACGAGTAACCAACGATATCCACAATCTTTTAACGCCTTGATGTATTCGTAGAGAGTATCGGGATTATTAGGTAAATGCATTTCTGGAGGAGAAAAACCCTTAACTCGTTTTAGTGCGGATTCACCAAACATAGCAGCAAAGTAGTGTTGCCAAGCTTGGATTTGTAATTTAATGTCAGGAATAGGGGTAGAAGGTACTACTGCGTGTGACCACATTGTACCCAACCACTCTACATAAGGTTGATACTGCTCATTGCAGGTAATGTTTTTCAGGTTATCAATAATGTCATCCCTTCCCATTTGCTGTAAACCCCAGAGAAGATTTCAGGTAATGTTTTTCAGGTTATCAATAATGTCATCCCTTCCCATTTGCTGTAAACCCCAGAGAAGATTTCCCGAGTAGTCCAACATGATGCGAGGGTTTTTTCCTTCCGCGACTAATTCGGGTATCCAGTCCGTCATACGGCTATAACACCAAGCAAAGACACCAGCGTTATGGTTATCCCCTTCTCCTTGATGTTCAAACATATATTGCAGATTACAAATCAATTCCCCATTAGCACCTGCGGGAATAGTGGGTTGATGCATATGGAGAGCGCAAGCAAACCCTGCATTGATCTGATCTAGATTGAGGTTGCTATCGTTAAGAAATATAGGCTCGTCATGATTAACTAATTGACTAATTTTCTTCTCGTCTCCGCAAATATTGGGAAGTCCAAAGCGAGAGATTTCTGATGTGTTTGAAGATAGTGCAGTTGCAATCATTTATTTCCAATGGATACTACTGTTCAGTGTGATGATATCGGCAAAATAGAGAAAAAGTAGCTTAAGATTTATTATTGGTTAATGAAGTTTTTAAGTATCATAAATGGTTACTCGAGTGTCGAGAAAGAGATTGATTGGAATCCATAGAAGATAATTTAAGCTGAGATTGGGGAAAATTACGATCTGGTAATTCCTTTTCGAGATGGCGCAAACGAGGTACTTGAAAAGCGATCGCAACTATGATTAAATTCAAAGTTCCTAGTAAAATTAAGAGTAAAGAAATACCTGCTCTTTGATCGATGCCACTACCAATAAACCTGCCCAAAAATCTCTCTAAAAAGCTTCCTTGGCTCATCAGAGGATTTAAGACATTATCTACTAAGGGACCAGCAGTAATATAAGCACAGATGGCTAAAGCCCTTTCCAAACTCTGCTGCAAAGCAAATACTCTACCCTGTAAACGGGCTGGCACTTTACTCTGCCAAATGGCTTGATTAGAGCTAATGATAATAGGTTGAGCAAACAAGTAAAGAAAAATTCCCAATGCCAAGACAACCAAAGAGATTTTTAAACCCGCGCCCAGAGTAACCAGTCCTTGTAGAGCAATACAAGCCAAAATAATTAAAACACGGTTTTTTCCGCCTCCCCAAACACTCATTAGCAAGCTACCCACTAGCACCCCACAACCGCCAATAGATAAAATACTTCCCAATCTTTCGGTAGAATTTGGTTCATAGAGTAAGGGCCATAAAATTACCTCTAGCATTCCAGTTGTGAAGTAACTAATAGCAACAAAACTCAACAAACGTAATAGTCCTGGTCTAGTAGCAATATAATTCCATCCTGAAATAGTATCGGTTACAAATTGTTCGATGGGCGATCTTTTTATTAACTTAGTTCTTTTAAGATTAGGAAACCTAACTGTAGCCAATGATATGATAGCGATGACAAACGTTACGGCATCAATCGTTAAAATTCCCTGTAAACCCACAAATTTCATCAATAACCCTGCAATAAAAGGAGAAGCTATTTTTGCCACTCCAATGGAGACTTGAACCATTCCATTAGCTCGGCTGAGGTGTTTTTGAGGAACAATTTGCGAGATCGCTGCTAGATAAGCAGGTGTTTGAAATGCATTAAAAATAGAAGTGATCGTAATTGCAATATAGATATGCCAAATAGCTAATTTCTGAGTAGTCACCAAAACCATAACAGCGATCGCCACTATTCCCGTAACGGTATCACTAAGAACCATTGCAGAGCGACGATTCCAACGATCTATAATCACCCCTGCGAAGGGAGAAACAACTACTTTAGGGAGATAAATTAAGAGAATAGTAATGGCAAACTGGGTAATTGTTCCCGTCTCGCGATAAGTTTGTTCTAAAATCCAAAAACCCAATGCAAACTCTGTTAGTTTAGAACCTAACAAAGAAATGAGTTGTCCGAGCCAAACAATCAAAAAAGTCCGCATAGAGCAGAGAAATTGTTAATATGATTTAGTTTAATCAGCATTTATACCCTGCGAGAAGGCAACAAGCTCCAAGTATTTTAACCTTAGTTTGCCAAAAAGTTCTTAGAGAAGACCAATAGGGGGATAATAAAATCTAATTTTAAATTAATTGAGGTATTCAATAACGGCGTAAAATGATGGCTAACAAAACAGACTACTACTCTATTTTGCAAGTATCACCTAAAGCGACTCCAGAAGACATTAAAACGTCATTTCGTCGTTTAGCACGCCAATATCATCCAGACTTAAATCCTCATAATCCAGAAACCATAGAACACTTCAAACAGATATCTGAAGCCTATGAGATTTTATCGGATAAGATAAAACGTCGCCGTTATGATAGCGATCTCCGATTACAGCAAAAACAACATTCTTACCAGAAAAAGCAAACTTATACTTCTCGCCCTCGCAAAAGTGAGCCAGTACCAGAGACACAAAACTCTAATGCTCAAGATTGTTTCTTTCGTGGTGTGGCAAAATCGAAAAATAAGCAATATCAAATAGCGATCAAAGAATACTCCAAAGCGATCGAATTAGACCCCAAATTTATCGATGCTTATCTCAAAAGAAGTGAAATACGCTACAAATTAGGAGATAATCAAGGGGTTTTAGATGATTGCTACCGCGTAATTCAAATCAAATCTTCTGTGCCTAAAGCCTATTACTATCAGGGAAGAGCGCGTTTTAGTTTAGGTTACGTACAGGCTGCGGTTGACTCTTACAGCAGAGCTATTAGCCAAGAACAAAATTATGCTCAAGCTTATTATTATCGAGGTATTGCCTACCAAGATTTAAGAGATCACCTTTCTGCTATTGAAGATTGGCAAGTAGCAGCAGAATTATTTCGTGCTGAAGGAAATTATGGCGCGTACAGTCTCACAAAAAAGAAAATTAACTCTCTTGGTAAAAGTAGTTTTACCCTTGGTTGGATTTATTCGCAAATAGTCGAGCTATCAAACAACGCCTTGGTGACATTAATCTCTTACATTTTTAATCCTGTAGGTGGATTATTACCAGCTTTTGCTCGTTTATCATACTCTCAGGCTATGGGTGTTGCTCTGATCTATGGTGTGGTTGCCGATCTTTGTTTAACTGGTAGTAGTTATTTGCTTGTAGAAACATCTCAACAACTTTTACCCGCAGTCTCTTCTTTGAGTGTTGGACAACTACTGTTTCTCAACTTTTTTCCCTTTATTGGTTTAACCTTAATTAGTGGTGTACTCCGTCTGATTGACAATACCAGAGGAAATTTAGCTCAAGATATGTTTTTGGCGGGGACTTCTTTTCTTCCGTTAGGATTGTCTTTTTTGGCTATGGGATTTATTGCCACCCCTCAAGGTACTCCAGTTTTCCCTTTACTAACGTTACTAATTTTTGGATTTTCTTACGGAATTTTAACTTTGTATACAAACTGCACTCAAATCCTTAAATTCTCAGAAGCAAAATCTACCCTTCTCGTTCCTTTAATGACTGCAATCAGCTTAGGATTTTACTATTTAACTCAATATTTTTTATCAAGCTAACTTTATGGTGACTACTGTTCGGGCGAATGACCATTCACCCCTACTGATATCAAGACTACTGAGTCCTATAGTCGTTCCAATTAATTTCCTTACGTTGTTAAACATTGGTAAAAGGATGAAGGATGCCTATCACGGATACCGCTTCCCTAAAGGATAAAAAGTAGTACTGAGTAACTTGTGGTTTCTATTTGAAATTACTATAACTTCAATAAGATATATTTACTTTTGCGACAATTCTACATTGATTGCGTATTCACTTTTTTAACCTCATCCATAATGTTACAATCATCTCCATAGCTAGGGGTGCCTGGAAAGAAAAGGCTGAGATATACCCTTAGAACCTGAGACTGGTTAGCACCAGCGGAGGGAAGCTGTTTATTGAGGAAATATTATGAGAATAGATTGGGTTGCAAAACGCAGAGGACAAAATAATGTCTCTCAAATGCATTATGCTCGTCAAGGACTAATTACTGAAGAGATGCATTATGTGGCAAAGCGAGAAAACTTACCCACCGATTTAATTCGTGATGAAGTAGCAAGGGGTAGAATGATTATCCCTGCAAATATCAATCACACTAACCTAGAGCCGATGTGCATTGGTATTGCTTCCAAATGCAAAGTAAATGCCAATATCGGGGCTTCTCCTAACTCTTCCGATATTACAGAAGAAGTTGCCAAGCTTGATCTAGCTGTTAAATACGGTGCTGATACTTTAATGGACTTGTCTACAGGAGGCGGTAATCTGGACGAAATTCGTACAGCAATCATTAATGCTTCACCAATTCCTATTGGTACTGTACCAATTTATCAGGCACTAGAAAGCGTACATGGTGATATGGATAAGCTCTGTGCTGATGACTTTCTGCAAATCATTGAGAAACACGCTCAACAGGGTGTAGATTATATGACCATTCACGCAGGTATCTTAATTGAACACCTGCCTTTGGTCAAAAATCGCCTTACAGGTATTGTATCTCGTGGTGGTGGTATTATTGCTCGCTGGATGTTGCATCATCACAAGCAAAACCCTCTTTATACCCACTTTGATGACATCATTGAAATTTTTAAAAAATACGATGTATCTTTTAGCTTAGGTGATTCTCTTCGTCCTGGCTGTACTCATGATGCTTCTGATGAAGCCCAGTTAGCTGAACTTAAAACCCTTGGTCAATTAACTCGCCGTGCTTGGGAACATGATGTGCAGGTTATGGTAGAAGGGCCTGGTCACGTACCGATGGATCAGATTGAGTTTAACGTTAAAAAACAAATGGAAGAGTGTAGCGAAGCACCTTTCTATGTTTTAGGCCCTTTGGTAACAGATATTGCTCCTGGTTACGACCATATTACCTCTGCTATTGGTGCTGCGATGGCTGGTTGGTACGGTACAGCAATGCTTTGTTATGTTACTCCTAAAGAACACTTAGGCTTACCTGATGCAGAAGATGTACGTAATGGCTTAATTGCCTATAAAATTGCTGCTCATGCTGCGGATATTGCCCGTCATCGTCAAGGAGCTAGAGATCGGGATGATGAACTGTCTCAAGCTCGTTATAACTTTGATTGGGAACGCCAGTTTGAACTTTCTCTCGATCCTGACAGAGCTAGAGAATATCACGATGAAACTTTACCAGCAGATATTTACAAGACTGCGGAATTCTGCTCTATGTGTGGCCCTAAATTCTGTCCTATGCAAACTAAAGTAGATGCTGATGCTTTGAGTGAGTTAGAAAAATTCCTAGCTAGAGAAGAAACAGTGACTAGCAGTTAAAAAATACTTGATTGATATTAATTAATTGACAATTTTGGGGCGCACTTAATTTGTTTGAAGTGTGCCTTTTTTATTGCCTGAACTATTAAAACGCCTGATGTGAATTACCTTCGCTTTAAACTTATACCGTTTATCAAAAGTAATAAGAGACTTAGTTTAAAGTAAAAAATAAAAAGTCAAAAGCCATAAGTCAAGAATGACAAATTTTTCAGAGTCTAATTGTAATAGTAAATAATTTGGTCATGTATTTAGCTAGTGCGCGAGAATTAGTATTATTAGTTCGTAGCTATAAGCTGTAAGCTTTCTTGCTATAAGCTAAAGATAAATTCACCTTTGAAAAAAGTCTATAGGTATTATTCTCGCTCTTCTCGTAACGCCGAAAAGCTTTCTTTGACGATGATTTAGGCTATATCAAAAGTAATTTCAATTCACATTAGACGTATTAAAACTATCTATTAAGCTTTACGTTCCCAAAGAAACTTTCTTTCTGATTCTTTAATCGGAACATCGTTAATACTAGCTTCGCGTCTTTTCATTAAGCCATTTTCGGCAAATTCCCAATTTTCATTACCGTAAGCACGATACCAAAAACCACCATCATCGTGCCATTCATATTCAAAACAAACAGAGATACGATTATCCATGAAGCTCCACAGTCTTTTTTTAAGGCGATAATCTAATTCTTTGTCCCATTTTCTTTGTAAAAAAGTAACAATTTCTGCTCTACCATTAATAAATTCTGCACGATTACGCCATTGAGAATCAACAGTATAGGCTAAAGATACCTTTTCAGGATTACGAGTATTCCAAGCGTCTTCGGCTGCTTGAACCTTTGCTGTTGCAGTTTCTAAAGTGAATGGTGGTAATGGAGGCTTCGTTTCCATGATTTGCGCTTAATAACTCTTGATTTGTTGCTATCTCTTTTAGTTTATACAGTTTCGTTTGTCAATAATCTACCTGTTGAAATAGACAGGGATTACAGGAAAATGCGATCGCTATTTGTTCCAGACTTTAACTATTGCTAGAGGTCTATATAACGAAATCAATGATTTTTGAATACCTGTCATTTCTAACAGGTAATAGTAGTTTTTTCCTTTGAATTTTATTTCTTTCCTGTAACTATCACTAGAGTTAATAATTTGGTAGCAAACTATACAGGGAGCAGGAAAACTAAATCATAACCTGTTAATAATTTGACCGAGAAATCAGCATTCAAAACTAGAAATGCGATTCGGTAATTGTGAATGAGAACTTAACCAATGAAGAAGCATTACTCCGTTATAGTTATAGGAGGCGGTCAAGCTGGTCTTTCTATTAGCTATTGCTTAAAGAATCAAGGCATTGACCACATTGTCTTAGAAAAAAACCAAATTGGCTACTCTTGGCAAGCAAAACGCTGGGATACTTTTTGTCTAGTCACTCCCAATTGGCAATGTACCCTTCCTGGTTATCATTATCCAGGGAACGATCCCAACGGCTTCATGGAAAAAGATGAAATCGTTAACTATATCCAAGAATATGCTAAATCTTTCAACCCACCAATCAAAGAGGGGGTAGAAGTTTTCAAGGTAAGAAAAAATCAGCCTGGAGGATTGTTCGAGTTAAGTACCTCTCTTGGCAACTATACAGCCGATCAAGTTGTTATAGCCACAGGTAGCTACCATCAGCCAAAAATACCCAGAATGGCGGAAAAACTGCCTGAAGATATCTTACAGTTGCATTCTTCTCACTATAAAAACCCCCAATCTTTACCAGAGGGAGAGGTTTTAGTAGTAGGTACTGGTCAATCAGGTTGTCAAATCGCTGAAGATTTGCACCTAGCGAAAAGAAAAGTTCATCTGTGTGTTGGTGGCGCACCGCGATCGCCTCGTCGCTATCGGGGTAAAGATGTGGTGGATTGGTTAGACCAATTAGGATACTACGATCTCACCATTGAAAACCATCCTGATAAGGAGAACGTCAGAACTAAGACCAATCACTATGTTACTGGTCGTAGTGGCGGTCATGAAATCGATCTGAGAACCTTTGCTAAAGAGGGAATGCAACTATACGGTTCTTTAAAAGATATTAAAGAAGACAGCTTAGAGTTTAAGCCTAATCTCAAGCAAAATCTAGATCGTGCTGATGAAGTAGCTGAAAGTATCAAAAAAACTATCGATGAGTACATCACAAAGAAACAAATATCAGTACCAAATGAATCACCTTATCAATCAGTTTGGCAACCAGAAACAGAAGTTTTAGAACTAAACTACAAACAAACCAATATTAGTTCTGTAATTTGGTGTATTGGTTATCAAGCTAACTTTAGCTGGATTGAAGTACCTGTCTTTGACGGGTTAGGTTATCCCAGTCACGATCGCGGTGTCACTAGCGTTAGAGGCTTATATTTTCTGGGACTTCCTTGGCTATATACCTGGGGTTCGGGAAGATTTTCAGGAATAGCCAGAGATGCTGAATATTTGTGTGATTACATCGCTGATAAAATGAAATATGCCTATCCTGGTACGCTATTGGCGGTTAATGAAGCTGCAATTGGCTCGTAGGTAGGGGCGGTTCGCTAACCTAACCTACATGAATTTGTATTACAACTATCGGAGAAATCTAAATTATGCCTGACGTTACTACCCCCGCCCATAAAGCTGGTGATTTTTTTGTAGATTACGAAGAAAAAGTATTTCCTGATGTGCAAGCTGAACCTGGAGAAAAAGCTTTAGTTACCTTTCACACTGTTGCTTTTGAAGGCTCGATTGGCTTAGTTAACTTATTACAAACTACTCGTTTAATCCGTAAAGGCTTTGAAACTTCTGTATTGTTGTATGGTCCTGGTGTAACATTAGGGGTACAACGAGGCTTCCCTAAAATTGGGGATGAGGCTTTCCCTGGACATCAGGCGATGAACAACCAGTTGGTAAAAATTATGGAAGAAGGCGGTAAAGTTTATGCCTGTCGTTTCGCCTTACAAGCATTATATGGACATGGTGAACCCTCTCTAATTCCTGGGATTACTCCGATTAATCCTTTGGATGTTTTAGATATAGTGTTACTACATCGCAAAGATGGTTCATTTATCTTAGATACTTGGACAACGTAAACGAAGGATTGAAGGATGAAGGATAAGGACTGAGGATCGACTAAACCTTAAATTGGAAAACCTTATTGTTTGTCTTTCGAGAATTCTTGATTTCCTTATCCCTCATAATTCATAATTTATCCTTTCTAAAAATGTTACGTACCGTTAAAGCAGCAGCCGTCCAGATATCTCCTGTATTGTATAGCCGTGAAGGAACAACCGAGAAAGTCTTAAGCGCGATCGCTGATGCAGCTAAAGAAGGGGTGCAATTAATTGTGTTCCCTGAAACTTTTATCCCCTACTATCCCTATTTTTCCTTTATTCAGCCACCAGTGTTGATGGGAAAAGAACATATGCGCTTGTACGAACAGGCGGTAGAAGTTCCGAGCCCTGTTACAGAGGCGGTAAGTAAAGCAGCCAAGGCTAATAATATGGTGGTAGTTTTGGGAGTTAACGAACGCGATGTTGGTTCACTATACAATACCCAGTTAATCTTTGATGGGGATGGGACTTTACTTTTGAAGCGACGTAAGATTACTCCTACCTATCACGAACGCATGGTATGGGGACAAGGAGACGGTTCGGGATTAAAAGTATTAGATACGGCTGTGGGAAGATTGGGTGCTTTAGCTTGTTGGGAACATTATAATCCTCTCGCTAGATATAGCCTGATGGCGCAACAAGAACAAATACACTGCGCCCAGTTTCCAGGTTCGATGGTAGGACAAATCTTTGCCGATCAGACAGAAGTAACTATCAGACATCATGCACTGGAGGCTGGTTGCTTTGTGGTTAACTCTACTGGTTGGTTAACTCCCGAACAAATTGCGGAAATTTGTCCTGAAGAGAAATTACAAAGAGTTTTAACGGGTGGTTGTTATACCACAATTATCTCTCCTGAAGGCGTTCCTCTATGTGAACCCATAACCGAGGGTGAAGGTATGGCGATCGCAGAATTAGACTTTTCTTTGATTACCAAGCGCAAGCGCATGATGGACTCTGTGGGACATTATTCCCGTCCCGATCTCTTGCAACTTCAGGTTAATAGCGATCGCTACAATGTTTGGCAGCAAACTACAGCAAATTCTCCTCTGATTTCAGAACAAGAGCATTTTGCTAATGGTAAATCAGTTATGCCAGAATCACCCAAGACAAATAATCAACAACCAATGACCAACAAGCAATGACTAATGAAGAAAAACGAAAGTTAATTACAGAATTACAGTCCCAGGGTTTACAGTTAGTCAATCAAGATACGGGTGCATCAGGAAGAAAAGGCGGTGCAGGGCCTTCAGATCACAAAGCTGTTACTGTAGATGGCACAACAGTAATGATACCTGTTTATAACGGCGTTGCAGCAGAATCCCCATATACCACCGTAGAGACGCGACAGGGCATACAAGCTTTTGAGGAAACCTCAAAAGACAGCCCCTCAAATTTCGCGTCTCTACAAAAAAACGGCAAAACAATCGCCTCTCTAGACTTTCCCAACCAGCCCAAATTTTACAACCTCAAAACTGCTGAAGGAATTCCTTATAATCAGATTGCTTTATTACACAGTCATAACGTCTTAGCTACCACTGTTTTACAAACCTGCATTCGTTACAGCAACCGTAATACTTCCTGTCAATTTTGCGCCATCGGACAATCCTTAGAAGCAGGGAAAACCATCGCTCAAAAACTCCCCGAACAGCTAGCAGAAGTAGCAGCAGCAGCCGTCGAACTCGATGGAATAGAACATTTAGTAATGACCACAGGGACACCCAACACTACAGATAGAGGTGCAGCTTATTTAGCCCAATGCGCCCAAGCGGTAAAAGCCAGAGTCAACTTACCCATTCAAGCACAGTGCGAACCTCCCAATGATTTTGTTTGGTTTACCAAGATGAAAGAAGCGGGTGTTGATAGTTTGGGAATGCATTTAGAAGTAATTGAGCCAGCAGTGCGCGATCGCATTATGCCAGGAAAAGCCAAAGTATCTCTGGATTATTACTTTGAGGCATTTGCAGCAGCAGTTAAGGTTTTTGGTTGGGGACAGGTAAGCACCTATATTCTGGCTGGTTTAGGAGATAGCTTAGAGACAATTATCAACACCTGCGATCGCTTAATTCAAATCGGTGTTTATCCTTTTGTAGTTCCCTTTGTTCCCATTACAGGGACACCTTTAGCCAATCACCAACCCCCCAGCAGTGAGTTTATGTATGCCATCTACGAAAAAGTAGGTGCAATGTTAAACAACGCAGGTATGTCTTCCGAGGATATTAAAGCAGGTTGTGCCAAATGTGGGGCTTGTTCGGCGTTATCTGTGTTTGAAAATATCAACGATCGATAATCATACAGACGTTCCGATCTATCTTAATAATCACCAACTATCAATAATCTTATAGACGTTCCGATTTGTATTGGAAAATACCAACCATCAATCATCGTACAGACGTTCCGATGGAACGTCTCTTCTAAGAATGACTAAATACCAATTCAAACTAGCCCTATCCCCAACAGAAATAGCAGCTTACTATCAACTCAGACAAGAAATATTTTGCCAAGAACAAGGTATTTTCCAGCAAAGCGATCGTGATGAAGACGACACCATTGCTTATCCCATTATTGCCATCAACAACAAAAACCAAGTTGTGGGAGTAGTCAGAATTTATGAAACCAGATCGAGACTTTGGTATGGGGGCAGATTAGGCGTACATCAAGATTATCGTCGAGTAGGACGTATTGGTAAAGGATTAATCGACAAAGCCGTTACTACCGCTAATGCTTGGGGCTGCGATCGCTTTTTAGCCACAGTTCAATTACCCAATGTGCGCTTTTTTCAGAGGTTGCATTGGAATTCTTTAGCAGAAATGACGATCTGCGATCGTCCTCATCATCTTATGGAAGCTCAACTAAATTTTTATCCCCCTAATGACGAACCTCGTCCCGCTTTACAATTTGTGTCTACAGCTTGTCAAAAGGTTTAGAAATTAAATATTCCAAGAAAAAGTTTTAGTTAATTCTTAATTATTATTTCTCGTTATTTTTATGACAAAAAATTAAATTATATAGCAATCTTTATGTCATGAATTTAATAGTAATTAGCATAAAGATTGCCATATATATAATTTATATTAAATAATGCTCACTCTAACTCTGAATTGTATTTACAGCGGTTTGCATCTAAATGTGGGACAATCAAGCATTGTAAAAGTAGATCGTAAATGAAAGCTTATTCGGTGGATTTTCGAGAGAAGATAGTCAGCGCGATCGAGAAAGGTGATAGTTCAGTAAG
>NZ_LR213828.1 GCF_900659865.1 Hyella patelloides LEGE 07179 | reverse complement strand
GGTTCTGGTTCTGGTTCTGGTTCTGGTTCTGGTTCGGGTTCGGGTTCGGGTTCGGGTTCAGGCTCAGGCTCGGGTTCGGGTTCGGGCTCGGGCTCAGGCTCTGGTTCTGATTGGAGTTCTGATTCCAAAAGGCTATTGAAAATCAAATTATCATCGCTTGGATCAAAAGTACCTGAATAAGCACCTATTATTTCTGAAAGAAAAATTGATTGGTTGGTAACTTGTCCGATATGGTAATCCAAAAGCCAAGTTCCTCCTTGATCGCTGTTACCTACTTTATTGGTTGCAGCAGCAATATTAGCTTGAGTGAGATGATGTAATCTCTGAAGAAATAGTTTGCCAGTATCATTTTGAGCTACTTGACAACCATAAATAAAAAAAGAACTACCTCGAAGATCAGATGACCAAGATTGGATAGTTTCTTTGTATTGCTCTACTGTTTCTAAGTTCAGCTTGGTAGAACCGAGTTCTAAATTACCTGGTGTACCGTGAGATATGAGGTGAAGACTATCAACATTGGAGTACTTTTTAATTAAAGAGTCTATTTGTTGAATACTATCTTGTTCTGGATTGAGAAGAATTACGGTAGCTTTATTTTTAATTCCTCGTAAAAGTGAGGATAAATCGTCAACTCTAGGATCGATAATTACTAAAGTATATCGCTCTTGAAGGGTTTTAAATAAGCTTCTTTCTTTGGGTACGGAGTACTTTGTATTTGATAATAAGTTAGACTCAGTAATTGAATTGAAAGAAAAAGTTTGACTGCTCAAACTTGAGCTAAATTGGCTAATATAATTATTCATTCTTAAGACACAAATACTAATTTTGAACTAAAGAAATAATTAACCAAAAAATAGTAGTTTAAACTTAATATTTTTTGATTACAGTAACTATATACATAACAAATTATTTTTATAAATGACAAGTTAATCTAAAAAAAACTCAAGCAAATATTTTAAAAAATTCTAATATAGCAAATATAATTTAGTTGCTGCAAATAGGTTTTTTATTAGCTAAGTTAGAAAAATAAAAACTATCTTCTGTTTAAAGTACTTTAATTATTATAATAATATAATATTATCTTGATTGCCAGTTTAAAAATTTTTAATTAGTAAGATTATAAAAAATTATGTTTCAAAAAAGCAAAAAAATATTATTTAAAAAATAAATAGTTATCTTGAGGTAAAAAACTTACAAAACCGATTTAATTAATTTTGATATTATTTATGTAACAATACTTTGTATTAAATCTATTAATCAATAGTAATCTTTGATTTTTATCAATAATGTATTCTCATATTAAAAATTCCCAACAACTTTATTCAAGTGTTATCGAAACTGGAGACTATGTTCCTAATTTCTCTATTATTAATAGAGAACGCACTTTAGATATACAAGTAAAAGCTGGACAATTTAATTTGCTAATTTTTTTTCATCATAGTATTAATAGAAATGAAATTTTGTCTAATTTAAAGCATAAGTGCAATTATCAAAATTTCTTTATTACCGATGAGGATATTGGTTTAAAGGATAAAAAGCTATTTGTTGACAAGAATGTTTATAATCTTTTTGTAGATGAACCATCAGTTAAATACAAAATATTTTTATGCGATCTCAATCTCAAAGTAATTCAACAAGAAAGTGGCGATCGACTTGATAAATTAATTAATAAGCTGCCTAAAATAGACGAAATAAATAATAACTCAATTAATCCTCCTATTTTAATTGTTCCTAATACTGTATCAATATTTTTAGCCGAAGAACTAATTAATTATCTAGAAAATCACGTCAGAAACGCTTACCAAGATAATAGAAATAATAAATCCAGAAACCATATAATACCTTCAAAAAAACTCATTCATACTCTAGATAATAAGCTTTCAAAATCATTATTGCCTGAAATAAGTAAAGTATTTTATTCTGATATTACTCATCGTGAGACTTATAAGATCGCCAGTTATGATGGGGAAAAAAGCGGACGTTTTTTTAAACATCGCGATACAATTGCTCCTTTTCTTCACAGAAGATATGCGTTAAGTCTTTTATTAAATGATGACTATGAAGGTGGTGGTTTATGCTTCCCTGAATATAGCAATCAAATAATTACTGCACCTAAATACTCAGCAATTATTTTTCCTGGCTCGTTGTATCATGAAGTCAAAAATATACATTCAGGTAAAAGATATGCTCTGATTTCTTTTTTATTTACTGATGAAGAAGCTTACTTAAAAGAGGGTAGTGAAAATTATAGATTCACTGTAAAGAGAAATCTCTATGGAATTAAAACAACTCAAATTAGACCTGAAAAATATCCAAAACTTCCCGATAATCCAGTACCTAAAAGCGATCTCGCCCAAGGCGAGGTGCTGCGCGATCGTTTATTTACTAGCTCTCAATCAGGGGAAGCAGACAAAGATATAGCCAATAGACAAGCAAAGTCAAGAGACTCAAAATCTACTTTAAGCCCAGAAAAAATTGATGGTAATAATAGCCAGGAAACAATAACCAAGAATAAAACCAATCCTATTGACCAAATATCTAATCATCCTAATATAGTAGACTTTTTATCACTTACAGAACAGGCATTAGCTCAATCTCTTTTAGATAAAGCAGAACAATACCTTAATAGTTTTGATAACTCAATCAAAAAGAATACCCATAATGAAATATCAGATTCACTTTTAAATAAAAGACACGTATTAGCTGAAAAACTAATTATTGCTCGCCAAAACAAAAAAAACTTTCTAATTTTAATTGCTGGCGATTCTTTAAGCCAACCAGTTCCGTGGAATTTAAAGAAATTTGACCCAGAACTTAATCCTTTTATGGCGACAAAATACTTTGATACCTATCCGCAAATACTTGAAGATATAATAAGCGATCGCCTTTTTTCAAAAAAGGTTAGAGTTAATAATAGCTTGGCACAAAGAGGATTTGGCATAACAAGTCTAACCGCTAGACTTCCAGAAATATTTTCTTACTACGATCCTGATATTATTATCATCCAGGTAGGAGTTGTCGATTGCTGGCTACGGGGTAATAATTTAGAACGACAGAATGTACCTTTGCCCCAATATCGCCAAAAACTATCTAAAATACTTCGATACAAAGATAAAGCTTGTCCGAATAAGCCTTTAATTTTAATGGGTATTTCTCCGACAAACCCCAAGCTTTATCAAAGAAACACTGGGATGAATCAAATCATTGAAGATTACAATAATTCCATACAGCAAATAGCCCAAGAAACAGGTAATACTTTTTTTGATACCAGTGCCTTAATGGATGCTGATAACCCTCATAAGTTAATACATCAAGATGGCATTAATTTTAGTACTTCTGGTCATAGGATGGTTGCTCAAGCTTTAGGCGATTTAATCATTCAAATAATTGCAAAAACTGAATATTTCATCGACGATTATCGAGTCTAAATGATTGCAAGTTACCATTTCTTATAGGGTAAAAACTTACCGCAAATCACTATCTGCACGCGATCTCCTTTAGGAGCTTCTACTTTTTCTACTTCTTAAGTCCTGTTATTGACTATTACTATTCACAAAGCTTTTAGAGAATTTCATCCGAGATTTAATAATATCCACTGCTAATTCAATTGCAGCTTTCATACTATTAGCTTCAGCAACACCTTTTCCTGCAATATCAAAAGCCGTACCATGATCGGGAGAGGTACGCACAAAAGGTAAACCAATGGTCGTGTTAACAGCACAATCAAATGCCATTAGTTTTACAGGTATTAATCCCTGGTCATGATACAAAGCTAAATAAGCATCTGCTACTGAAGGTGTTTTACCACTATTACCAAACCAAGCTTGACCAGGTTTAACCCACATTGTATCGGGGGGAATTAAACCAATTAACTTCGTATTAGGGCGTTTTGCTTGTTCTTTTTTTAGCCAAGAGTTTAACCAAGTTACCTCTTCTGTACCTAAGTTTCCTGCTTCCCCACTATGAGGATTTAAACCTGCGATCGCAATTGTAGCATCATCAATCCCAAAATCAGTACTTAAAGAGTCTAACAATAAATCTAATTTACGCGACATCAATTCGGGATTTAAAGCTTGAGGGACTTGGGATAAGGGAATGTGGGTAGTAGCGAGTAAAGCCCTTAATATCCAACCATTGTGGGGAGATTTAGCAGCAAACAACATCCCAAAGCGATCTACTTCTGCTTTTTCGGCTAATACTTCGGTTTGTCCAGGGTAATTATACCCTGCTTGTTGCCAGAGGTTTTTGGCAATGGGGGCGGTGACAATACCTTGAAATTTACCCTGTTGTGTGAGATCGATCGCGGTAGTTAAAAAATTAAAACTAGCAGCACCAGTAGAGAAATTACCTTCTCCTAAAGCAACTTGAACCTCCCCAGGACAATCGATAATAGATAAATTATCTGGGTTAGCAAGTTCTTTTAAAGAGATATCTGTTTGAGTTAATAAATGTTGATAGGTAGCCTTGAGTAGCCAGCGATCGCCTATAATGCTAATATGACAATCTGTGGTTACTGTAGGATCGGCTAGAGCTTTGAGAATGACTTCTGAGCCAATCCCTGCGGGGTCGCCCATTGTGATAGCTAAATGAGGTAATTGGGACATTAATAATTTAAAATAACTAAGATGGCTGGGATTTAAGATTCTATTTCAGTATTAATTAACTTCATTGATTTTATAGGCAAATTCAGACAATTAACGACAAAAATAGATTGGTACAAAGCTATATGTTGGTACAATGATCTCAATGAAAGCTATTGTGTACGTAACCTCTGTAATTCAAGTCCATACCTCTCCAATAGTCAACGTCATTATAAAAGTAGTTGATGATTCCAAATTGTTAAAAACTTTGGACAGTCAATATCGAGGCACGTAGTTTGTCCGTTCAGATATATGATGATAAATGCTTAAGACATATTTGTCTATAAAAGCAGCAACTATCCAATATCAGTATTAAATAAGTAATTAGGAGAAACCGTAATGTCCGCAGAAAGTATGCTATTTAATGGCGCAATCCTCTCTGCTGTTCTGATTTTAGTAGGACTAGCTTGGGGCTTTTTAATCTTGAAAATTCAAGGCGGAGAACCAGAATAATGGTTAGTTGTTAGTTGTTAGAGACGCGATATATGAGGGGCTGTCTTTTGAGGTCTCCTCAAAAGCTTGTACGCCCCGTCGCGTCTGTAAAATGGTTAGTTGTTAGTTGTTAACCACCAATGACCAACTAATTTCTAATCTGTACGGGCATTACTAAATAAGTAACCTGTAAACCACTCAAAGGGGTAAAAATCACTGGCTGATTCCATTCATTAAGCTGCATCTTAATCTCCGCCGAAGAAATCGCTTTAATGCCATCCATTAAGTACTTAATATTAAAAGCAATATCAATATCTTCTCCTGTAATTTCTGCTGGTAGAGATTGCTTAGCACTTCCCACATCAGGAGTATCTACCGAGAGAGTTAATTCTTCATCGGTACTATTTAAACTAAATTTTACGATATTATTTTTTTGTGCTAAAACAGAGACTAATTCTAGACTACTAATTAATCTTTTGCGATCGCAAGTTATCTGACGAGAAAAGGTAGCAGGTATCAAACGCTCGTAAGGGGGATAGGCACCAGTAAGCCTCAAAGTATTTAAAACTCGCTCTCCTGCTTCAAAAACTATCTGGCTATTGTCGTAGCGCATCTTAAATGTAGATTGCCCTTCACTAACCATTTTTTCTAACTCTCTTAAAGCTCTAGCAGGGATTGTTACAGCTAAATCGGTTAGATTCTCAGCGATGTCTGATTGAGTATCTTCTTCTACCTCAGAGTCATTGAAAAAAGCTCTCACTACAGATAAACGATGGCTATCTGTCGCAGCAAATTCTAAAAAGGCATCATCAGCACTAGCATCTTGAGAACTGGAAAGATGTACCCCTGTTAATACTTGTTTCGCTAATTCTGTGCTGGCTGCAAATAAACAACCTTTTAATCCTTCTAGTAAAATATTGATAGGTAACTCCACAACATTATCGCTAGCTACAGTGGGTAATTCAGGAAACTCAGAGCCATCCATCCCATTGATTTGTAACTTACTCGAAGCTGCACTTAACGTAGCAACTAAGTTAGTATCTTCTTCCCTACCATCCCCACAATCGAGGGTAATTTCCATTTCTGGTAAGCGAGAGACAATATCATTAAATAACTTCGCAGGTAATGCTACTGTCCCTCCATCAACCACTTCCCCCTGAAAACTAGCGCGAATCCCTAAGCTACCATCAAAAGCCGTCATGGTTATTTTTTGGCTGGTTTCATCCGCTACCAACAAAATATTACCCAATACTAAGGGTTCGGGACGCGCTGGTACAGCACGACTCACAAAAGCCAAATTGTTTTTTAAATCACTTTGACTACAAATAATTTTCATTTCTGTTTAAGCAAGTTATTTTGTACTAATTTTACCAGCAAATATTGACCAACGGTCACCGCAGCGATGTGCGGGGATGGGGGGACTTTTCTGGTTTGATGTTTTGCTGACCACAGTTGATTGCGGGCTGTTGAAGTCCCCCCTATCCACCCCCGCGTCGGCGTAAGACCCTAAAGGACTTCCTTCGGTCGCGCAAGGGAACGCGCATCAAGACAGGCTTCGGAGGGGCTGTCTCTTGAATCGCATTCAAGAGTTTATAAGCCCCGTTCTTTTTAAGGCGGAGTAACGGTGATCAATTAAAAATGATGGTCGTAATTGAAATGTTTATTGTAAAACCTGAGTCAGACAAAAACGAGAATAATAAATCTGGACGGTAATTACTACGAGCATTCTAAAAGTAAAATGGGATACCATAATTGTGAGATAAGTAAAGATAATCTTCAATCAAAATTCTTCTTTTAGGTAAAAACTACCCCATCTTATGTTTGCTACTGCTAATCCTCCAAAAAACCCAATACCCCAAGATTTGTTTGCAGCAATTAACGAATTAAAAAAAGAGTTAAACGCAGTTATTCTAGCTCACTACTATCAAGAGCCAGATATTCAAGATATTGCTGACTATATTGGGGATTCTCTGGGTTTATCACAGCAAGCAGCTAATACAGATGCAGAGGTAATTGTGTTTGCAGGGGTACATTTTATGGCGGAAACAGCCAAGATTTTGAACCCTGATAAGTTGGTTTTATTGCCCGATTTAAATGCAGGTTGCTCCTTAGCCGATAGCTGTCCCCCACAAGAGTTTCAGGCTTTTAAAGATGCTCACCCAGATCATTTAGTGATTTCTTACATTAACTGTACCGCAGAGATTAAAGCCAAAAGTGACATCATTTGCACCAGTTCTAACGCGGTTAAACTTGTCGAGCAAATCCCCCCAGAAAAACCAATTATTTTCGCTCCAGATCGTAATTTAGGACGTTACGTAGCAGAACAAACTGGTAGAGATTTAGTATTGTGGCAAGGTAGCTGTATTGTTCATGAAACCTTTTCAGAAAAGAAAATGATCGAGCTACAGGTAGAACATCCTACCGCAGAAATTATTGCTCATCCTGAATGTGAACCTGCGGTACTGCGTCACGCTAAATATATTGGCTCTACTACAGCCTTGCTTAAATACTGTCAGAATAGCAATCGCGATAAGTTTATCGTCGCAACCGAACCAGGAATCATCCATCAAATGAAAAAAGCTGCACCAAACAAGCAGTTTATCCCCGCACCAGCAATGAATAATTGTGCTTGTAATGAATGTCCCCATATGCGCTTAAACACTTTAGAAAAGCTGTATTTGGCGATGAAAAATAAAACTCCAGAAATTACGTTACCTGAAGACATTCGAGTTGCTGCATTAAAACCAATTCAGAAGATGTTAGAGATGTCTTAGACAATAGATAATGGACATTGATTCTTAAATTAAAGATCGTTAGCTTTTTGAATACTGAAACCTTCCTGTAGAATATAGCCATTCTCGTAGAAAGTAATAGGATGGATCCCCAGTTAATTATTAATGGTCTGGCTGTAGGTAGTGTATTGGCTCTAGCAGCTATTGGTTTGACTCTTACTTATGGTATTTTGCGTCTCTCTAATTTTGCTCATGGAGATTATATGACTCTGGGAGCTTATCTTACTTGGTTAGCTAATACTCAAGGGCTGAATATCTGGTTATCAATGTTGTTGGGTTCAGTGGGTACGATTATCGGAATGCTGATCGCTGAGTTATTACTCTGGAAGCCTATGCGCGATCGCCGAGCTAGTTCCACTACCCTAATTATTATTTCTATTGGGTTGGCTCTATTTATGCGTAATCTCATTCTGTTAATTTGGGGAAGTAGCAATCAATCCTATGATTTACCAGTAGTTCAAGCGATGCAGTTTGGCGATCTCAGAATTGCTTATTATCGGATCGTTGTCATTGGCTTGACTATTTTAGCGATCGCTGGTGTTTATTTTCTCTTGCAGAATAGCAAGATCGGTAAGGCAATGCGAGCGGTGGCAGATAATATTGATTTAGCCAGGGTATCGGGTATCAATGTCGAGCGAGTTGTACTCTGGACTTGGATTATTACAGGAGTTTTAACCGCTTTTGCTGGCGGAATGTATGGCTTAATTACCGCAGTACGTCCTAATATGGGATGGTTTCTGATTTTACCCATGTTTGCATCGGTTATTTTAGGGGGTATTGGTAATCCTTATGGTGCAATTGCAGGAGCGTTTGTAATTGGCTTGGCTCAAGAGTTAAGTGTTCCGATCTTGGGTTCACAGTATAAGCTGGGCGTAGCTTTACTAATGATGGTGTTAATTTTATTTATTCGTCCCCAAGGTTTATTTAAGGGAACATCTTGATGAAGGATGAAGGAGTCAGTAGTCAGTAGTCAGTGGTGCTTTGTCAATTAATTAGCGATCGATCAAACTATTGAATTTTTCCCTTGTCTCTCTTGTCTTCCCAGTCTTCTTGATCCTCAATGATGAGTATTTTTGTTCCAAACAACCTCAGTCTCTATATTTTAAAGTTTGAGTAAAAATGAGTTCAGAAGGTGCAATTCATGAAGCTTATGGAGGAAGTATTGCTGATTGCTTGCGTCAAATAGGGAAGTGGGGCGTAATTATCGAACATTCCAATAAGTAAAGAAGGCTGAGCGGAACAGTATTGCAACACTAGATATCGGTTGCTTTACCTAAATCAGCAAAATCAAACAATTCTCGATCTGCTAACTGAGAAGGAGAGACATTTTGAATACTACGAAAAATACTATCAATCCTACCAGGAGATTCTCTTTCCCAAGCCTGCAACATTTCTTTGATTTTAGCCCGTTGTAAATTTTCTTGAGAACCACAAAGATTACAGGGAATGATGGGAAACTCTCTAGCATTGGCATAACGAATAATTTCCCTTTCCGAACAATATGCTAAAGGACGAATAATCATATTTTTTCGATTGTCACTTAAAAGTTTTGGTGGCATAGCTTTCAATCTTCCACCGTGGAACATATTTAAAAATAGGGTTTCTACAATATCATCCCGATGATGACCTAATGCAATTTTAGTCGCCCCTTCTTCCTGGGCTACTCGATATAAGATTCCGCGACGCAAACGGGAACACAAACCACACATGGTTTTTCCTTCAGGAATTACTCTAGTAACGGTGCTATAGGTATCTTCTTCGACTATGCGATAGGAAACACCTAATGAGTCTAAGTAGTTAGGTAATATGTGTTCGGGAAAACCTGGTTGTTTTTGGTCTAAATTAACTGCTAATATCTCAAATTTTATAGGAGCTTTTCGCTGTAAACTAAGCAGCAAATCCAACATAGTGTAAGAATCTTTACCCCCAGACAGACATACCATGACGCGATCGCCCTCTTCAATCATGTTATAGTCATGTATAGCTTTGCCTACTGCTCCCCTTAAACGAGCTTGGAGCTTTTTAAAATTTTTAGAGGTACGCTCTTTAATAACTGTTTTCATATTAATTAATTAAGTAAAATAATAAATTTATCAGAAGTCCCATATTAGGCAAATAAAAGAGACAAATAAATTGTTTTCGGGGCTAACGGATGTTAACCCTTCTCAATATATATCTTACTTAAATTAACCAGGAGGCCATTGCATTTGTCGTCCGCCTAAAATATGCAAGTGTAAATGGTCTACTGTTTGACCGCCATCGTTACCATTATTAATTACTACACGATAGCCATTTTTCAAACCTGCTTCTTCTGCTACTTTTTTCACTATAAGTAATAAGTGTCCTAACAAGTCTCGATCCTCTGGAGTAGCTTGGGAAACTTGGGAAATTGGTTTTTTGGGAATAACTAAAATATGAGTTGGTGCTTGAGCATTAATGTCTTTAAAAGCTAAAGCCAAATCGTCTTCATAAACAATATCTGCTGGTATTTCGCGACGGATAATTTTGCCAAAAATCGTATTGCTCATATTACTGAATGTTAGTAATCTAATTTCTAGTTACGCCTTGCTATTGTAAGGGATTTGACCCTGTATAGAGAAGATAGCCAAGATTAATTAATTGTTGGATAGTCTGATTAAGATTAATGAAGTGTAGACCTTTTCAAGATATTTGCTACACTACCGACAACGTAAGAATTCAGCAACGCTAGCGAAAAGAGCTATGATTAAAGCGACACAAATAAATAGCATCAATCCTGAACAGGAGATAGCTTATTTTGCCTGTTTTGCCTGTTTTGACTACGGGCTTGAAATTTTCGTCTAATATGAGAAACTCAAATTTATAAGATTTGTCAACACAAATTAAATAATTGGGTTTCTAAAATTATCTGATTAAATAAATAATTGAGAAAATAAGATGTTACCTATCGTTCGGAATTTAATCAAAGCTGGAAAATCCGTTGATTTTAATAAGGCAACCAATGAGGAATTAGTATCAGCTTATAGTGAAATTTTGCCACCTAATGCTGATAAATTAATGGGATTGAGAAAAAAACTCCAAAGAATTAAGTCTACTCTATCTAGAAGTCCTAATATGGGTTGGGCTCAATTTGGTAGTGTGATGGGTCGAGAATTTCAAGAGTCTCTTTACACAGCAGAAAAATGAGAGTGTTGCTAAATAAGTTGTCGATCGTTAAATTCTTGGGAATTATCTTGTTTTTGAAGCTGTAGATCTTAGTACAGGACAAAACTTGAAAGAAGTTACATTCTAGTCAGGTAATCTTAAAAGTTGGGGCTTCAACTTTGAGGGGAGGAGATGTAAGACAGTCTCAGACTGCTATCTCTGTTTGAGCCTCGAATCCGTGTCAATTTATTGCACGGAGTAGGTCAAAGTATTCTCTAAATTGTCATTGGTGAATCGATATATACTATTGGTTCTGGCATCGAGAATTTAATATTATAAGCTAAAAGTTTACGGGCGATCGTATTATTGGCTAAATCTACCAGCCGTTTGCGTAAAGCAAGAGAATCTTCTCCCGAACTGGAGAGAAAAAAGTTGATTCTAGCGCGAGTTCCTGGCTTTTCCTCTGGTTGAGAAAAACGAATTCTCGTGTTGGCTTTATCTATGCCCCAAAATGTGTCTGTACTCTCAACAATAATTCGTTTGACTAATGCTTGTTCGCTTTCTTCTAAACGTCGAAAAAAATCTAGGTAGAGCATCGCCACAACTTTCTTACCTCTGCTAATATTTTCAATATTCTTACTTGCCATAATTGAGTTAGGAACAAAAATGATTGTGTTTCTACCTGCTGTACGGATTTTGGTAGAACGTAAGCCAATTGATTCAACACGACCATACACATCCTCACCATAAGGATTAAAATTTACCTGAATATATTCTCCTGGCTGGTAAGGACGATCTAAAAACAGTTCAATTGTTCCAATTATTCTCTCTAGTGCGTGTCGTGCAGCAAAAGCAACCACAACCCCACCAACCCCTATACTGGCAGAAATAGCAACTAAGTTAAGTCGCAAGCCTTGAGCAAAGAGCAAAACAGCGAACAAAATAATAATGGCATTGGTTAAAGTTTCAAAGACTAAAGCGGTTTCATTGACTTCTCCACCCAGCCTCTGAATTAACTTAATGGCATAGATCCGAATCACTCGTTGAGCTATGCGTGAAGCAAACCAAGCAATACTAACTGCCAAAGCTAAATAGATAAAAAAGCCTAGGAATTGATAAATTCTCAGATATCGATCGAACAAATTCAAACATAGAGCGATAAAGACTAATGCTCCTACTGTAACGAGGGAGTTTCTAACGGGTTTAATCAATCGATCGTAAATAACCGTAGTATTTAAGGGAACAAATCGCTGGACTAACTTAAGTATCCACCAACATAAAAAAGGCAAAATTCGCCCAAATAGGGGGGCAATTACAGTACCAAAAACGAAGAGACTCGATCTTCCGATTAATTCAACTAGAAATCTTTGATGTTCCTCACTTAATTGCAGCGATTCTGGAATAAACTCTAGCATTGTTACTGTAGCATCTCAATATTTAAGTCAGTGGTAACTATTCTTACTTACCTTGAAAAGCTAATAGCTCTAAGCTAATAGCTTTAAGCTATTGAGTTTAAGGCTCCGACCTTGATGGTCGTCTACAATCAGGTTGAGTCCTTAGCTCTATCTGATTGGCTCAAACGCTTACAGCTTACAGCTTATAGCTAGGGCAAAGCCCTTTACCGAACCCTCGCGTAAAACTGAAGAACACCAATTAGATATTCATTGGTTGAGTAACATTAAGAGTATTTTCTTCAAAACTGAAGTTTATTCCATACTCCTGCAATCGAGCGATAATGTTTTCCCTGGCAATTTCTAACAGATTGCTCCGTAGCTCCATTGAACTTTCGGCAGCCCCCAAAATATAGAAGATGATTTGAGTTTTTACATAATCTTGTCCAGCAGCATCGGTAGAATCTTCAAAAGCAATTTGTGTCAGACGATGATCGATCCCCAGAATTTCTCTGGTACTCTCTGTAATAAGTTGATGAATCAATGCTTTTTCTTCTTCAGACATACTCCTAAAAAAGGTTAATTCAGCGATCGAAATTATCCTTCTTGCTCTGGTCATGTTTTCAATACGGCTCTGAGCGAGTTGGCTATTGGGGATAATGACTAGGGTATTTTTACCTGAAAGCCGAATTTTAGTTGAACGCCAACCTATTGATTCGACCCTACCTAGAGTACTATCGGGTAAATGGATATAATCATCAACAGTGAAAGGGCGATCGATATACAAAACAATACTCCACAATACCTGTTCTAAAATTTTCTGGGAGGCAAAGGCAATTGCTACCCCCCCAATACCTAGACTAGCAATTAAACCAAATATATTGATTTGATGTGTTTGAGCAAAAATAGAAACAACAATCAAAAGGATTAATGAGTTACAAATAAACTTGGCAATTACAAGTAACTCACTATTAATTTTACGTTTATTGTCCAGGGCAATACCTAATAAGTAATTGTCGAACAATTCTTTGAGTAAACTAAATCCGAGAAAGCTAATGTTTACAGCCAGAAGTAAACTGAGGGGGAATTCCAACAAGACTAACCAATTAGGAGTAGGAACACTTAGAGTAATTATATCGACAACACCAACAATGATTATCCAGTTTAACCAGCCCTGATAAGGTTCAACCACCTTTTGATAAATCTCTTGATTTTCTGTCGAGGAGAAACGGTCAAATAGTGAATGGGCAACTTTAGGAAGTTGCATATAAGATAAACCAGCTACCAAAAGTAAACTGAAAAAAGTAATTGTACCTAATATTAAAGCTGTAGTGACCTGAAGAGTCTCTGGTATATTAGTATTAGCTGCGACGATCTCCAAGCAATAATTCATAAATAGCCCAAGATTAAGATTGGGATTAGATAAAATTTTCTTAACATTCTACTAAGTGCAGGACAAAAACTGGAGAGTATGGAGAAAATCAGTTGTTTTGAAAGTGCCGCCATTTGGAGTCGAGGGACGCTCTCTGTTTCCTCAGCTTGTCCAATCAACTTGTTGAAAGGTTGCGAAGAAGTTCATCTGCTTTAGTAACTATTAGCAATTAAATTATACTACAAACTGATTTCCAGTTTTTGCCACAGTACACTTTATAACATTAAAACCTTAATTCATATTCCAAAACACCACGGCTTTCATCATCAAAATTAGTTGAACCTCGCAAAATAAAGTGATCGCCCAAACGATAGCGAAAACCAAATTGGGCGGGAATTGAACCGACATTTAAAATTTGTAGTACTGAAAAAGAAAATTTGTCTGTAATATCAATGGCAACTTCTCCTGCTAAAGCATCGATGCGTTCACTTTCACTACTTTCATCTATTATCTGGGTAGGAAATAAACGTAATTCACCAATGGGAAAAACATTATTAAATTGAGAATTAAAGCTACCAAAAAGAGCCGAACCTGCCAAGTTAGCTAAACCTAGGGTACTATCACCTCTACCAAGAGTGTTAACAAAGCTCCCCCCTAACAGTGCCAAAATTTCGGTTTGACTGCGAGGAGGATTGCTAGTAAGTTGAAGTTGATTGGCGATTTGACTCGATAAACCTCTTACTTCGGCAGAAATGCGGACAGTCTCTAAAGTTCCGAAGCTAGAAGCGGGAATATCTTCAATTTCAGTAGATGAAGGATCTTCGGGAGTACGATTTTGGGTAGTTTCAATTGCCGATCCTACTAAACGGATATCAAGAAAGGGATCGAGGATGTTGTTAGGGGTAAAACGAGCGGTATTTTTTTGGGTTTTTGCCAGGGATAGTTGAGTTGTAAAAAGGTTCACCTGTCCTCGTTCGAGGTTAATTGTACCTTCGGGAAGTGGTTCGAGGAAAGTACCCTTAACATTTAAGGTTCCTTTTGCGAGAAAGTTAAAAATGGGGGGTTGGCTAATGAATATTTTGTCTCCCAATTGTAGTTTGAGGTTTTTATATTCAGTTACCGCAGGTAAACCTAGTTGTTGTTGTTCTTCAGGAGTAAGAGGTGTTGCAGCCGAAGCATCACTTAAGAGAATTGTGCCATCAAAAAGGGTAACATCTCCTGTAATGTCGGGTTCGATCGCTTTGCCTAAGATTTGCAGG
Organism: Hyella patelloides LEGE 07179; assembly: GCF_900659865.1. Lineage (GTDB taxonomy): Bacteria > Cyanobacteriota > Cyanobacteriia > Cyanobacteriales > Xenococcaceae > Hyella > Hyella patelloides. The sequence continues at coordinate 14,377 of NZ_LR213828.1, read as the reverse complement.
TTTCCTTTAACTCCTCCTTCGTAAAGTCCTTTAAGATCGATCGCTATATTGTCTAAGTCAATGGTGAGGGGGTTGGTTTGGGGAGTTTCTTTATCTAAAGGTATTGTTCCCATTGCCGATATTTGTCCACCACCAAAGTTACTTTGAAAGCTTTCTACAGAGATGCGATCTAAATCAAAGGTGATATTGCTATTAACTTGAGTGAGAAATTCATCGGGTAGAGTTCGCACTGCAATCGTGCCATTATTAGTAACGGCAGTTCCTTTAGCTGTGATGTTGCTGGAGGTACTAGTATCTTGATTAAAGTTTCCTGAGATATCGAGGGCTACTTTACCTTGTCCATCAATCCAATTAACTTCTCCTCTAGATAAGATATTGAGCAGGGTTAAAGCCTTATCTTTCATATTGAGACTCATTTCTAAGCGGTTGCTATCTGGGTTGACTTTAGCAAAGGGTAACTTGTAGGGAATAGTACCTGTAAGGGTTAAGGGTTGGGCATCTTCGGCGACGATACTACTACCAGAAAAGTTTAAACGAGCATCGTCATAACCAAAGCTACCAGATGCGGAGAGAATTGCTGTTTCGTTTATTTTGGCATCAGCAATTCTGATTTCTCCTCTTGCTTGAGGATTATCCACTTTACCTGAGATATTGGCATTAGCATTCAGAATTCCGTCAAAAGTAATTTCTGGAGGAATCGGAAAGACTTTTTCGATCAAGTCAATGGGAATGGAATTCAAGGCTAATGTTCCCGATGCTTGTTCCCCGCCAAAGATCCCAGAAAAGATGATTTGTGATTCTTGGGGAGGTTGTGCCAAAGAAGCCTCATCTGGAATCGCATTATCTTCAATTGCGGGTAAATCAACAATCAGAGGGAGAATGGTGATGATATTATGACGAAACTCACCTCTCAAGACAATTTTATCGACAATTGTTGGGTTATTAGCTGTTTCTTCTGTTTTTCTATTTTGCTTGGTTGCCCATTGCCACTCTTCTCCTTGAAAGCTAAAATCAGCGTTTAAGCCCTGTTTTAGAGAACCATTAACTTGAATATCACCATCAAATAAACCTTGGAGATTTCTTAATTCTGGTAAGATTGAGGCTTCTTGACGCTTTTGTTCGGTATAGTTTAACCAGGCTTGAATTTCCGCGAGGAGTTTTAACTGTTGCCAGATAGGAGCGTTATTGGTTTGAATGTTGAAGAGGGTATTTTCTTCTACTGGGGGTTCTGGGGGGGGTTGATAGAGATCGGCAGATGTGCCATAATTGCGATCGCTAAAAGCATTACTAAAGTCGGTAAGTTCAAAGATTTCTAGGGCTACTAAAATGTCTTGAATTTGTCCTTGGTCGATAGATACTTTGCCATTAAGCTGAATATCATCTTCTTTTTGCGTTAAATCTCCTGTTATATAATATTTACTGTCTCCCTGTTGAAATTGCGCGTTTTGTAATGCGAGATAGTTATCTGCATATTGAAAGTCACCCACAATACGATTACCTTTGATTTTTCCTAGTAAGGGAGAAGTGATAACGACATTTTCCCCAGAGGTAGCTAGGGTATTGAGGTTAGAGGTAAAGTTTCCTGAAAGTTCTCCTGAAATGTCTTGTATGACAAAGTTATCAGGTACTTGGATATCTGGGCTTTTAATGGCGATGGTTTTGAGTAAATCCAAGGGGAATTCTGTAACTTTTACGCGCACTATTTCTTGTTTTCCTCTGCCTTCTATTGATAGATTGTTGTTTTTTACTGTGAAGGATTGGGGTAAGAAATCAGCATCTAGGTTGAGGGTGATTTGTTGATTGTTGGGGCGATTCGCTAATCGCCCGTACTGATTGTTGAATAATGCTAGATTAGCTCCCGTATTAGGATTTACGGCAATTTTCCCTGTAAGGGGTTCGGGGAATTCTAAAGTTTCGACATTAAAGTTACGCAGTCTGAGATCGCCATTAATCGCTATTTGGGCAGGAATACCGCTAATTTCGCCTGTAAAATCGACGATACCGCTTTTTTCTAAGTTAATTGCCCAACTGGGTAAAGGTACTTTCAGCCGATTAATATCAATACCATTTGCCTTGGTAACATCAAAATTAAAGTAGTTAACTGCTGCTAATTTATCGGGAATCGCATCAAAGAATGTTTCATCTAGTTCGATATATCCTCTAGCTGCTAAACTATCTCCTTTAGCTTGCAAAACATCTAATCTACTACCATTCCAATCAATATCCGCAGAGAAAGGTTGTTCCAACAGATCGATTCCCTGAGTAAAAGAAACTGTACCAATAGCATCAATTGCAGTGGGATCGATCTTGTCTACTCTTCCAGAAGCTTGTAACTCGCCTCCTAAATATCCTTCCAGAATAAAATCTTCAGAATTGGGATCTGCAAATAGTTTTAAATCTACTCCTTGAGGAATAATTGTAGTAGTGAAATTACCCTCAGCAATAGCTAAATCCTTTGCAGTAAAAACTCCTTCAGGAAGGGTTAAACTACCGTCTCCTTGGGCAATAATTCCTTCAGGGGTAATATTATCAATTGTTCCTGAGAGGTTAAAATTGCCATTAATCAATCCTGCAAACTGATCGGGAGTAGCCGAGTTTAACTGTTTTAATTCTAAATTATTAGCATTCGCGATCGCTTTCCAATCATCACCTGTTACAGTAAGTTCTGAGACTTTGATTGTTCCGTTGGCTAATTGTAAGTCTCCTTTACCTTTGATGGTGCTAGATTTTTCTTCAGGTGTAGAAACATCCCCTGTCAGATAAAAATCACCGCTCACACTACCGTTAAATTCTGGAGGTACTTCAGGAAACAGTTGTCTCAATTGCAGGTTGCTAGTGTTAAAATCTCCTTGCCATGTACCATCAGCAATTTTTATTTCTGGCGCAGTTATCACACCCCCCACTGTATCTACGGTAGCTTTACCCTTAGCAACCAGAGTATCTAATTGCGGATCGTTAATTTCTCCTGTAGCTTGAAAAGTACCGTTAACTAAACCCTCAGCAATCGTATCGGTAGTATCTTCACCAAAAGGTAGACTATCAAATCTTACCTTAAAAGCGCGAATTTGCGATCGCCATTTTCCTAATCTATATCTTAAATCATTAACGGTAACAAGACCATTCCCTAAAGGAAAACTCCCCTCACCATCTAAGAGCCGAAAACTTTCAGGATCGTTTGCCAAAGCAGAAATAACTACATTGGCAGTTACTCTACCCATTTCAACGGGTAATTCTGTTTGATAATCTTTAGCTAGCTGCTTACTAGAAATACTGTTACTACGAATATTAAAGTAAAGATTTTGCGCGCCATCTAGTTGAATTGTTCCAGTACCTGCAATGCTTCCCCCACTGCGAGGAATTCCACGGAAACTTCTGACAAACAGAGTATCGCCAATTAGTTCTAAATCCCCTTCAACTTTTTCGTAGTCAGTTCGATCGATGCGAGTAGGTGTAGTTGTAGCGATCGCAACTTTAGTTACAGGATTTTCCAATATACCAGATAGTTTAACATTACTTTGGATTTTTCCCTCAAGAGGAACAGGGGATTCTAACTCTAAAGCATCAAGTACTTTATTAGCTTCTGTCGGCGCAGTATCGGCTGTAATTTGATAATTTCCTTCCCCTGAAATATCAACAGAGCCGTTTGCTGTACCTACAACTTCACCAAAATTGGTTGTCACTCCATCAAAAGCTATTTCTGAACCATTAAAAAATAATTTTCCTTTACTACCACTAAAAGACTGACTTAACCCAGAGATTTGTAAATCTACTTCCTTTAAATTTGCTGTTCCTCGTAACTCAGGAGTGGGATCGTCTGTAATTTTAACTGCCAAATCAGCATCTGCTTTTCCTGCTTCTAAACCAATAGGTAAAGCCAATAAATTCTCAATTTCATTAACCGCTAAATCTTTACCTTTAACATCTATATCGATAATTTTACCGATAACTTCTCCCGTAACATCTAACTTTCCTCCCTTAACTAAATTTCCTCCTCTGACTCGAAACTTAATCACATCTTGAGGTAAAAATTTAACAATTCCACGCTTAAATTTTGTGGTTACAGGATTAGTTAACTGTGAAGTATCAGAATTTCTGCCAACTAAAGTAAGAGTACCTTGTCGTAACTTAATACTATTAACATCAACTTTAATTCCTCCTCCTTCCCCATCGTCTTCTGTCCCAAAATCAGTAGGAGTCCAAAGTCCCCGTTCGCCTCGTTCAACGTACAAATTAGGTTTAATTAAGGTAATATTTAGAGGAAGAATTCTTTGAAATAATAAAGATAATAAATTAAAATTAACTTTAATTTGGGATACTTCCAAAGTATCGGGATTATCTGCTGTAGCTGGTAGCTCACTTTCTCCAAAACGTGCTGAAATTAAAGAAAAAGTTTCTAAATCACCAATATCGATCGGACGATGTAAATATTCATCTAACTCCGTCTCAATCAAAGGAATTAAATCTTTCTCAATTAAATGATATCCGACAACTTTTCCTATAACAACCGTACCCACCGTCAAGATAAAAGAAGCAACTAACCCTCGACGTAACCAAGAAACAGACTTTTGCTTCTTCGGCGGTTGCTGAGGAGATGACGCTTGCTCTTGACGGCGATCGCTTTGCTTTGTCATACTGGACTGATATATTCAAGAAATGCTGAGAACTTCAGAAAATGCTGTCTCTAAATATCATAGAAGATGAAATACGCTTTCAAGTTTCCTGGTTGTCCCAAGTAAGAGAAAATAAGCGACAAAGCCACGAATCACTAACAACCAGCAAGGTGAATCATTCCTTACTCAACTGAAGATTGCTATCATACTGTATTAGACCTCTTGCATAAGTCCTAATTTGTTAGTTGAGAAAGGAGTCAGGAGTCAGGAGTCAGAATAAGAAATAAAGAGAAGAAATTTTTTCATGACTATAAATAATTACTTTTACTACTTTGAGGCTATTTTTAGCTAAAAATAACTCACTTAATTTACTTTTGCAAGAGATGCATTCTAAATCCAGTAAATCATAACTAGGATGAAAATTCAGATAACAGTAAAGCCGAACTCCAAAAAGCCAAGAATTCTGGAAGCTGAAGATGGTAGCTTAGTAGTTTATCTCAAATCACTCCCTGTTGATGGCAAAGTAAACCAAGAATTAATTACTATTTTAGCTAAAAAATATCAAGTAACAAAAAAAAATCAAAAAAAAATCTGGTGTCAACGGTCGCAAAAAACTGCTTGAAATTGATAGTTTTTAATTTGTTTGCTGTTGGCAGCTAGTCATTAATTAATAACCAACAATCAAATGAAATATGACAGGCTGTCTTTTTACTCAATGTTTATACATCTGGTAATTTACAAGATTAAAGTTTTTGATTTTTTAGTAAGCAAATATGAAGAAAACCTTAATTTTTTCTGTAGCATTATTGAGTATAGTATTTCCTAATTTGAGTAATCTGCGTGCTGATGAAGGACATAATGACCAACGGTCAGAGCAGGCTCCGTCGTCTCACGGCGGAGTAATCTCTGACTCTAACCACCAAAATGAAATGACGGAGATGAACCACTCATCAGAAGAACACAGTCACGGAACTTTGATGATTTCGGAAGGACAACCTGTACCCAATGTGGATTTAACGGTATATGAAGATACAATAAGAGGCTGGAATTTGGAGATTAAACTAGATAACTTTGCCTTTGCTCCTGAAAACGTTAATCAAGCCAATCAACCCAATGAAGGACACGCTCATTTATACGTTAATGGAGAAAAAATAACCCGCATTTATGGTAATTGGTATTACCTTCCAGAACTTCCTTCAGGTAGTAATGAAATAAAAATTGGCTTAAATTCCAATGGTCATGAATCTTTAATATATCAAGGTAAAATAATTGAAGATACAGAGATTGTGAACGTTCCCTAATAGTTAGGTGGTGTCGGAAAACTTACTTATACTTTAAAATAAAGTCTTGTTTGTAGTTAAGGTATAAGTAATACTTTTCTACTTTATTTTTGGCTATGATAATTCACCTGAATTTATCGAATATTGTGGTAAATACTTGATAATTTGACTTGATAACTTGAAAAATTAAGAAATTAATAGATAATAGCAGTTAAATATTATTAAGAAGGATTGTATTAGTTATACTGATAAATAAGAGTAATAGTTTTCGTATTTTTTCATGTTTATTTAAAGTATGGTAAGAATTATATTCTTCTTAACTGCTATATTATTTGTTAATCCTAAAATAGTTACAGCACAATCAGTAAAAACTTTAGACCAAACCTCTTGTCATAGTACTACAGCTAGCACAATTAGCTTTGAAAGCGATCGTGATAGTGTCAGTTATGTCAATCGCAAACCTACATACACAACACAAGATCTTCAATCAGACCAAACCAATACAACATTAGATCGAGATAATTCCCCAAATTTCAAGATCTCAGAAAATACAACCGATACCAGTATTACCGTAAACCCAACTGATACAGAACCCAAAATTGCTGTTGCGGGAATTATTATACCTAGTTTATGGTGGGCAAAAGAACAATTCGATCCCTTCGGTGGTAGATTAGTAAAAAATTGGCTTACTAACCCTCAAATTAAGCAAATAGACCTTACAGTAAACTGGCAACTATGGACACTATTAGATTATCTAGGGCGTTATCGCTTCATTAATCAATTTGGCACAGTTGCTAGAGAATATGGTTACAGTCTTCGCATTTTCAATCAGCAGCAGCAATGTTTAGCACTGTATAAGTATAACGATCGGGTTAATCCTCCTAAATGGGAAATCAAAATTGAAGGTTTGGGAGAAGATAGTCTACAAGTAGAACCAGAAAATGGTTCGTAGGTTTTGCTTGACGGGGAGATTGGGGGAATAATTCCTCTTTTGTCACTATTAAGGAATGAAGTAAAAATTAATAACCATTTGAAGGACTTTGTTTTTTCTAGTTTTCTTTATTCTGTTAATTAACCTCTGGGTTTATTGCCCCATAATCATAAAAGAGGGGTGAGTGTGCCATCAGGGTTAATACTGCTAGATACTAGTTCATTCATAATATCGTCACAAGCTTCCCTTGGAAACCTCGTGCATACGTGGAGTCACCGAATGCCCTAAAGGACTAGCGAAGCCGTCGCGCGAGTGTTGACTAATCATATTTATTTTTATTGAATCTTTAAAATATTTGAGTAACATCACGGTTTTATGTAAATTATCTTATCAATTAAATTATTAATATACAGCTTAGAAAAACTGTGTTTTAGATAAATAATTTGAGAAGCCTAATCAAGTAACCTGAAGATGGAAAATAAAAATGTGGTAGTCAATAGAGATGCTCGATTAATTGTAGGAGACGAAGATAATAATAATCTGATAGGAACTACTGAAAATGATATTCTTGAAGGCTTAGAAGGTAATGATACTCTGAATGGGAATGCTGGAAATGATTACCTAGATGGAGGTAGTGGCAATAATACTCTTTATGGTGGCACAGAAGACGATACTTTAGTAAATCGTTTTGGTTATGTTGATGGGAACTTGGGCAATGATATTTTAACTGCCGATTATTCTGATTATGAAGTAGCAATTAACAATATAGAATCCAGCAGTCAAATCAAAAGAGGTGACAATAATGATAGCTTAATTTACTATTACAATATTGAAAACTATCAAATTATTGGAACTGCATTTAACGACTCTCTTCAAGGTAATGGTAATGATAGTTTAGATGGTGGAGAAGGAATAGATCGACTTAATCTAGATTTATCAACAGAAACAGAAGCTATTTTAGTTGATTTAACCACCACCGATAATCAAGTTATTTTTGAGAATACCGAAGTTAAAAACTTTGAAACCATCAGAACAATTTATGTTGGTAGCAATAATGATAGCGTTAAATTAGGATTAACTGCTGCTACTTCTAGTGGCTATGTCGATGGTTTATCTGGCAATGATACTTTAACCTTAGATTATTTTGATTATGAAAGTGCTATTCAAAATATTAATTCAAGTAGTCGTATTGAACGAATAGATAATGATGTTGATTTAATTTACTATTACAATATTGAACATTATCAAATTACTGGAACTGAATTTAATGACTCTCTTCGAGGTTCTATTAATAATGATACTTTAGTTGGTGGTAGTGGAGATGATGATCTACGTGGAAACGGCAATGATAATTTAGATGGTGGTGAAGGAGTAGATCGACTTAGTCTAGATTTTTCCACTGAAACAGTACCAATCTCAATTGATTTAACTACTACTGATAATCAAGTTATTTTTGAGAATACCGAAGTTAAAAACTTTGAAACCATCGGAACAATTTATGTTGGTAGCAACAGTGACATTATTACATTAGGACTACCAGCTTCTACTTCTGGAGGCTATGTTGATGGTTTGTATGGCAATGATACTTTAACCTTAGATTATTTTGATTATGAAAGTGCTATTCAAAATATTAATTCAAGTAGTCGTATTGAACGAATAGATAATGATGTTGATTTAATTTACTATTACAATATTGAACATTATCAAATTACTGGAACTGAATTTAATGACTCTCTTCGAGGTTCTAGTAATAGCGATACTTTAGTTGGTGGTAGTGGAAAAGATAGTATTCAAGGGCATAGTGGCGAAGATATTATTACTGGTGTTAATCCTAATTTAGAAAGTGCTGGATTAGGTGAAATTGATACTTTAGTTGGTGGTGCGAATTCAGACTACTTTTTACTGGGTGATATTCATCAAACTTTTTATGATGACGGCGAGTCTAGAAGTCGAGGACTAGAAGATTATGCTTTGATTAAAGACTTTGATGTTACTGAAGATATTATTGAAATATCAGGTTCTAAAACTAATTATCGTTTAGGTTTTTCTCCTATTAGAGATATTACTGGTACGGCAATTTATAGAGTAGGAAACATTGACGAGACTGACGAACTAATTGCCATTCTTGAAGATGTAATTGGACTAAATATTAATTCAGATGCTTTCAGCAGCATAGTTGATTCCACAAAGAATGATCTAACTGGAGACGGTGAAGGTGAAGTGGAAATTGTTACCGAAGATGAAGTGGAAATTGTTACCGAAGATGAAGACACAAATGAAAAGGGTAATGTAAGGCAACTGGATGCTTATCAAATCTCCCGCCTATCAGTAGGGCTAGATATAGATACTGACGATTTTCTGAAATTTGAAACAATTGTCTCTGCTGATATGAATCAAGATGGTGTAATTTCTGCATTAGATGCTTATCTTGCTTATTCTATACCCGTACAAGATTAGTAGATTGATTCAATTAAAGATGATTGACTTCTTTGGTAGCAACGCGCACCGCAAATAGCAGTTTAAAAAATGCCCTAACTTTCTTGCGTATTGCTATATTTTATTGTTTACAGGACTTACGCATTATAAGAATTTTTACAATATATGTATGTATATGTATGTGCTGTAGGGTGGGCAATGCCCACCCTACCAATGGTGTTTTTAAGTATTACATCGCAAAAACAGGATGCATTAAGTTTCTACATTGCTTTATAGTTGTGCTAATCGCAGTATTTTGGAATTGGGATTTACCGTTAATCAAAAATAAAACTATCTTCTGATACTTCGCTAACATTGACATCCTGTAAGATGAGCAAATCTTGATAGCGAGGACGAGAAAGATTTCCGTTACGGTTTATTTTTACAACAGTGTTTGAGCCAGATCGCCATAATTCAATGTATTCATAAGGCGTATCACTATCGTAGGATGAGTCATTAGTAATACTACTAACATTAATTTTGTCTATTCCTACCTGAAAATCAGTGATGGTGTCGCCTCTGTCTTGAAGACTGTTGTAGATAAAGGTATCTGTACCTTCTCCACCAGTAAGTACATCTTTACCGCGATCGCCTCTAATTAAATCGTCTCCATTACCTCCATCTAGAGTATCGTGATGGCTTCCCCCTTGAAGAATGTCGTTTCCACCATTTCCGTTTAAACGATCGTGTTTGTTATTTCCGTTGAGCAGATCGTTACCGTTTCCACCGTTGAGAATATCATCGTTATTTCCTCCGTTGAGGGTGTCATTACCGTCATTTCCATTTAACAAATCATCTCTATTGAAGCCATTAATCACATCATTTCCATTGCCACCATTAAGAGTATCATTACTTCTGGTGCCATTAATGGTTGCACCTATTGCGATCTCCACCGCTTCTACGGTGACATTAACAACGGCAACATCTGTACCACCACTACCATCATTAATAGTGTATTGAAAACTACCATTGCCTACGAAGCCAGGATTGGGATTAAAAGTAATATTGTTTCCTTCTAAGTTCACCGTACCGTTAACTGCGTTGTTAGCCCCAGTAACAGTTAAACTATCACCATCAGGATCGCTATCATTAGCCAAAACATCGATCGCTGGTAGGGTAATTGCCGTATCTGCTGTTGTGGTTACATCATCATTGTTAGCAAGAGGATTTTGATTGGCCATAGTAACTGTTGCTGCGAGATCGGCTGTAAAAATTTCCCGATCCCCATTACTATCTATGCCAGTCCAAACTAGGCGATTTCCTGATATTTGCGGATTCTCTTCTTCTATATTGTTAGCTGTAATTTGCTCGGTAACTCCCGAACCAAGATTATATAAGAAGATTTCGCCATCTTCGCCATTGTCAGAGCCTCCTGTACCTTGCCAAACTACATAATCTCCCGATATTTGCGGGCGAGCGTCATCAGTGCTATTGGTAGTGATTTGGCTAGTAGTCCCAGAATTAATTTGATAAACAAAAATTTCGCCATCTTCGCCATTGTCAGAGCCTTGTGTTCCAGACCAAACAATGTTACCTTCTGAAATCGCAATGTTAGCAATATTTGCTGAATTAGTAGCTATTTCGCTAGTTGAACCAGAACCGAGATTGTGGGTAAACAGTTTATTCTCATTACTGCGCCATACTACTCGATCGCCTGATAATTGAGTACTTTCTGCACTAGCGGAATTAGCAGCTATTTCATTAGTTGAACCAGAACTGAGATTGTGGGCAAAAAGCTTACCATTATTATCGCGCCACACTATATGGTTACCTGAGATGTTGGGATTTTCATCCTCAGTGGAATTGTCTGTGATCTGAGTAGTTACCCCAGAATTAAGATTGTGGGTAAATATTTCCTGATTTGCCTCGGTTACTATACCTTCGGTTAAATTAGGAGAATAAGTAACTTTGTTCTGATTGATAAAGTCACTAGCCCCTGGTGAAGCCTCATCTATTGAACCAACATTACCACCATCATCATCACTATTAGCCATAATCATATAGGTCTGACCAGGAGAAAGAATACTAGAGGCTTCAAAACTCACCGATGTTTGACCATTCAGATCGATAATTGCATAGGGTTCATCGGCAGTACTATCCCATCGGTAGACTGCCAAGCCAGTAGCATTACTGGGAATCCCCGAAATTCGCACCACAGAATCGTCAGTCAGACTAGAAAAATCTTCGCGGTATTGCCAAACCCACATTTTGCGGTCATTGCCTTTGAGAACATTTACTCCTGTATCGAGGGGGTCTGTGTAGACAAAATCCATTCCTTTAGTAAGGTTTAAAACTTCTCTGAGAACCTGTCCTTTTTCATTGGGTTGCCAATCATAGTTACCGCTATCGTCATAGGAAAAACTATCTGCCATGCTGGTTTGTTTGGTCGGGTGTGAACCAGTAATGTTATAGGGAGCAGAAAATAAACCTACGCGGTCATTTGTTCCTTGATTACCAACTACAGATAGCTGATCCCAAATAGTTGTCAGAAAACCAATACCTCGGTCTTCGTCTGTACCTCTCCAATTACGATAGTTAAACTCTCCCGCAGCGTAGCCAATATTTTCAGTAATACCTCCTACCTCTTTGGCTCGATCGAAATTTCTGGTGGGAGCCCAATCGCTACTATTATCAATGCTGGAAAAATGAGGATTGGGCTTGGTGTCGTGATAGCTGTGGAGATTTAATACTTGTAACGTATCGTCGTTAAAAAGAGGGCCTAAAGCCTCTAAAAACTGGTTAGTTCTCTCTATCGACATGGGAGTTCCCCCCAAGCCAGGACTGGTAACTATATAGTTGGAATTGACTGAATGTACTCCATCAGCAAATTGTTCCACTGCAAATGCTACTTCTTCTGGAGAGTTGCCACTAACGACATGATCTGGTTCGTTGATAATACCGTAAGCTTCAACGCGATCGCCAAAATGCTGAGCATAGGTGCGACCTACTTCATACCAGTCAAAGTCATAAATTGAACCGCCATCAAGATCGCTTCTGTATTCGAGGTAAAGATAAATATTGACATCTTTGCTATTAGCGTAATCGACTACTGCATCAAACTTTTCTGGTGAAAGAGAACCCTCGCTATACCATTGCGCAGGACCTCCGCTAGCTCTTCCCCAAGAGATATCCAGTTCATTGGCTAGATTAATTGCTGCTAAATTAGAGGCTCGCTTTCTCCAATCTCCCGAATTACCCAGATTAATACCTAAGTACGAACCTGGGTCTCGATCGCTATCGCCAGAACCTCCGCCAAAACCTTCTAAGGAGACAGCCCCAGAAGTCTCTCCTGCACCTTGCCAGACTAGATTATCTCCTGAAACTAAAGGGATCGTATCTTCTGTATTGTTAGTAGTTATTTGAGTAGTTATTTTAGAGCCAATGTTATAGGCAAAAATTTCTGTATCGCTTCCGCCATCTGTACCGCCATAACCCTGCCATACTACGTAATTTCCAGCTATCTGAGGATTTTCGTCATTGCTACTGTTACTGGTGATTTGTGTTGTAGCACCAGAACTCAAATTGTGGAGAAAAATTTCTCCATCACTATCAACACTTTGCCAAACTAGATAATCTCCTAATAGTTTAGGATATAAATCATCACTAAGGTTATCCGTTATTTTAGTAATTACAAAATCAGTCATAACAAATTTTATATAAAGGATTGACTAACAAACAATGTGTTTATTTACGTGTTATTATTTAGGTATAAATTACGATTATGTAATGGTAATATTGCTAAGTAAGTAAAAGTAACTATAAAAACATTTTTTTAATAAAATAAGTAGGTATAAAAACTGAATACTTACTCAAATAATAAAAAATTAATATTTATAGCAATAAGACCGTAAACCTTTCAATTATATCGAAAATAAAGCATAAAACCTTTATTTTTAAGGCTTTGATAGCTATTTCAATAAAATATACCTAGGGTTGGCAAGCACTAAAATAATCGAGAAAAGATAAAAATTCGATAAATCAAAATCTCCCCTTGATTCTTTTAAGCCTATTATATTAAGTAATTTTTAAATTGGTTATTTTCTCAATGTAAAACTCTAATTTATTTTTTAAACTAGAGTTTTAATTACCTAATAAAATTCAGAAAAATATCCGATCTACGCCATAAAATAGACGATTGATATTAATCAAAGACAAAGTTGTCTGCTGTCAATTCGCTCACTGCTACTCTTCGTAGTGTCACCAAATTTTGGTTTTTGCGATCGCCAATATCGCCATCAGGGTCAATTTTTACCACAGTATCAGCACCAAGTTGTGTCAACTCAACATAATCAATAAATGGTGTTGCACTACCGTAATCAGCACCAGTAACAATCTGACTTAGATTGATTACCTCTTCAGCAACGGCAAAATCATTAATCAAATCATTGCCTTCTTGAACATTGTTATAAAAGAAAGTATCTTTTCCTCCAGAGCCAATTAATCTGTCTTCACCTGCACCACCAACAATCACATCACTGCCACTTCCTCCATTAATTGAGTCGTTGCCATTTCCCCCATTGAGAGAATCATTTCCTTCTTCTCCAAAAAGGGCATCATTGCCACTTCCTCCATTCATTAAGTCGTTTCCCTCTCCGCCATCGAGAACATCATTTCCATTACCACCAAAGAGGAAATCATTTGCTTCTTCCCCGAAAAGGACATCGTTACCATTTCCTCCATTGAGAGAATCATTTCCTTGCTCTCCAAAAAGAATATCGTTGCCATTTCCTCCATTGAGAGAATCAAAAGTGCCTGCACCACCACGAATTGCATCGTTACCCCGACCGCCGTTAATTGTATCGTTGCGATCGCTACCAACGAGATTTTCTCCAGTGGAGGCCAGGGCAAACGCATCTAAATTTCAAAAGCTAGACAGAAAAAGAGATTGAAGAAGTTCAATAGCCTCAAATTAAATTTAATATCTGCATTTTTTTGGATTTTAAGTCGCGATCGACACAACTTATACCAAAAAAGAAAAAGTCAAGATAAGAGAGACTAAGAAGAGTAAGCTTCCGTTCAATTTATGATTTAATTGTGCAATTCATAATTTAATTAACGTAATTAAATAATCAGCTTCTTGC
>NZ_LR213827.1 GCF_900659865.1 Hyella patelloides LEGE 07179 | reverse complement strand
CAAGAAAATATTAGCAACGATTTAGAGCCAGAAGACGACATTCAAACCTGTGCTTCCCTCGGCAAAACTCTCATCAACCTCAACTACTCCCAAGACGCACTCAATTTGAAAAGCGCAGTAATATCTCATAATAAGTAATCAAGCTAAAATTTACGGATCGTATTTCTGTAAATACAAATTGAAATTAGCTACAATCTGGGGATGATTGCGAAAAAACAACGAAAGAATATCAGTATCTAACAGGCAATGTTTCAAAACTCAAATCTCCGCGAAGCGGATACCTGACGACGTTGCTCGATCTCTTCACCAAAATCATTAAAATCTTCATCGGAAATATCCAGCCAGCTACCCGCAAATTCCATAATGCGATCGCTATCACTTTTTTTTTGCTTTAGATTAGTTCTAAAACTACGAATAAGTTCGTACAATTCCTGACGATTTTCCTCTGGAATTAAATTTATTTCCTCTGTAATTTTATTTTGAATAATTTTTTCTGGAGACATAAATAAACTCCATAATAATTTTATTAAACTAAGCAGAGGCTTTCAGTTCGACGATCCCTCTGGCTATTTTTTCTAAAAAATCAGAAACACTAGAACAACCATGCTTACTAGCGAGGGACTTCATATTTTCCCATCCTTCATCAGTGATACTAACACCCCTAGTCTTTTTTCTTTGACCAAAATCACTTTTTCTTCCTTGATGATAAGTCAAATTAGATAAGCTATTGGGATGCTGCCCTTGTGAGTACTGTTGGTTCGACATTCTAGTTGTGTTTGAGTTGCGATTTTTGATAGATAATAATTTTGTTTCTATTGTACTCGTGTAGAAATGTAAATCATATGGTAGATTTTTCTATTATTATCGATAATAATAGAATCTAGTACTATGCCAATTCTAGCTTTTTAGCCTTTTAAGCGATCGCTTTTAGGGGGATTTTAGTATGCGTAATCGAATTTTGAGAGATTAGAGTTGCCGTTTTGCGATCGCTTTTCTGGAAAGATTAGAAAGGTTGCGATCGCTTTTGTGAGTTAGATAAGAAGTGACATCATACATCAGATTGTATTTATTTCAAGCTTTAAGCAGACTGTTGAGTTCGATAAGATTTTGTTTCAGCAAGTAATTTTCTAATCAAATTACCTTTGTTGATTCCCTGTTTTTCTGCTTCTTCACTAATCCAAGCTTCCAAACTAGGTGGTAATCTTACTCCTATAGGTTTCCCCAGAGGTTCATCGTTAGGAGAAGTAAATTGCCCTTTTTTTCTAGGGGATTTAGATACTTGTTCAAACCCTTTGTTTACTGACATATCTGTATCTTTACTCTCCACAACAATACTAAGGCTTAATTGATTATTGTTTCTTAATGTTAATCTTCGTAAATAAATAATCTATACTTTGCACATACCGCGTTAACGCGGTACAATAACCTCACAGATTAGAAATTTAAGCGATCGCCTATATAAATTCTTGGCGGAATGAAAAGCGATCGCTCTATATAACCATTAATCATAGAAAAAACTATGACCAATACGAAGTTCAATTAGTCAGAAAGATAGCATCATGAACTCACCTACAAATATAAACCAAAAACCCACCAATAGACAACCAACGCAACATATTCTCAGATCGGGACAAAAAGTATACCTTTACGACGACACCAAATATACAGGAACATTACTTCGTCCAGTAGAGCGCACCTATCCCCCTCGATGGACAGTAGAGCTAGACCGAGGCGGTTACGATAGTGCTATTGTGGCTGAAATAACTCCCATCGAACCATTAAAGAGCGAATCAGAATCAAATTCAGAAATCCCATTTAGCGACTCTCCCTCGTTATCCAACTCCCAACTAGAAAAAGAAATCATCGCCCTTAAAAAAGAAGTCCAAAAACTCCAAGCAGAAAACCAAGTCTTGAAAAAAGACCTAGAAGTAGCCAAACAAGTAATTCGTCGCGCTAAAGATATTTCACCATTAATGCGTATCTCTCTTAAAAGAGTCCTCAGACTAGTTCATGATGCTTGTATGGATGTCCAGCGCACCGTTGGAGGCTGGATTCTCAAACTAGGAGACAAAGCTAGGAAATTTCGTCGTTTAGCAGACATTTGGCATATCTTATCTCAAGAAGAGTGGTATCTAGAAGACATTTTTCCTCAAGATAAATTAATTGCCATCGACTTAATTCAACCTCCTAAACCTAGAAAAACACCCACACCACCAGATAAAAAAACCTCTCCTTTGATGCGTCCATCTGACATTATAAGGAATCGCACGATGCACTTAGTTAAAACTGGGTAAATTAAAATAATTAAACAACGATAATTAGAATAATCTAATGACCATTTAAGCACTCTTCCCCTCTCTAAAATCTAAGATTACATACTTTGATAAAACTACAAATTGACGTGCGCGAAGAAAAGATTAAAATCAGGTGAAGTTTGCTGGCAAAAACAAAACTTTATGACCCGCCTCTTGAGCAATCCAAAAGACATCATCTAGGGAGTGGAATGGTGCATTGTCAAGAATTAAAGTGGAGTTAGGTTTCAATTCAGGAATCAGATAATCTTTGAGCCATATTTTCACAATTATGAGGTAAATTAAGCTGATTATTGGATTTAGGAGCGGAAAATTTGCTTAATTTACCTTTACTCTTTTATTTGTATCTATAGTATCTATAGTACTGGTATTAAGAAAGCGATTCAGATTGCTATCGCGTACTTGAGAACATTTTTACTCTTGGTACGCTTTCCTTTGCTAGGTGAGCTACAAAATGCTAGGTGCGCTTTCCTTAGCCCCCAAATGCGATGGGGATAAACGGATGGAACATCCGCAGGGTTGCACCTCTAACAACGAAGCAGAGTCATATCACAAGTTTGCTTGCTAAAATCACGCCTATTGGCAACACTTCCGCTAATATTGCCGAGGTTTACCTTGATTGACTAAAAATTGCTTTAGTTTTGATTAAAAGTTAGGTATTTTTGCTCCCCATAACATAACCTATAAAACTTCTGCCTCTACTTCAAACTTATAGCCAACTCCTCTAACGGTTTGGATATAGGAAGGCTCAGAAGCATCAAGCTCAATTTTTTTGCGAATTTGACCAATATGAACATCTACTACTCTTTGGTCGCCGACATATTCATAATCCCAAACGTTTTGGATTAATTCTTCTCTACGCCACACTCGACCAGGGCGACTTGCTAAAAAGTGAAGTAAATCAAATTCTAAAGCAGTCAACATAATGAAAGTCTCATTAATTTTGACTTCTCTTCTTACGGGATCGATTATCAAGTTATCGTAAGTTATGGGCTGTTTTTCTGAGGAAGTTACGGTTCGCTGACGTTTGAGGATTGCTTTGACCCGATACTCTAATTCTTGAAGATCGAAAGGCTTAGTTAGGTAGTCGTCGGCACCTTTAAGAAAACCTTCTTTTTTATCTGCTGCATCAGAACGGCTGGTAAGCATCAGAATAAAGACATCCGTGCTTTTTTGCATTTCTTCACAGAGATTGTATCCCAAAGCGTCTGGCAGATTAACATCCAAGATTACAAGATCTGGGTTAAACTGCTCGAATTTTTTGATAGCGACTTGTCCGTTTTCAGCAGATTCAACTTCGTATTTTTTTTGACGGAGAAAACGGACTATTAAATTGCGGATTGCAGTATCATCGTCTACAACGAGTATTTTGGCAGAGGCCGTATGCATAGTTTTAACTAGAGAAAAAACTTAAGATTAAATAAAGTTATAACAATCAATAAACTGATTTTGTACTCAGCCTTTTAGACAATTATCAACTTATATTCTTAGAATGCCAACAACTGAGATCACCGATCGATGAGCCTAATTTACTTTTTCTTTAATTATCAGTATTTTTTTGAGCATAGAGTAAGTACAAAAACTGTAATCAAAATAGCTCATTGATAACATTAAGTAATATTACACTAAAACCTGTAGGATGAATTTATCAAGCTCCTTTGCAAAGCTGTTATTTATGACTAAACAAGTTAAACAGGACTACTCTCTGGCTTGGGTTGCCAATGTCGCAGAAATTTCTCAACCAGAATGGGATGCTTTGGCAAAACCTTTATCAACTCCTTTTTTGGAATGGGAATGGTTAAATAATATAGAAACTTCTGGTAGTGCTACTAAAAGGACTGGTTGGCAGCCTTCTCATCTTACAGTGTGGCGTAATCAAAGTTTGGTTGCTGCTGCACCTCTATATATCAAAAGTCATAGTTACGGAGAATTTGTTTTTGATAGCCAATGGGGAGATTTGGCTTATCGTTTGGGGGTTGAATATTACCCTAAGCTATTGGGGATGAGTCCTTTTACTCCTGCGGTGGGTTATCGATTTTTGACTGCGCCAGGGGAAGATGAGGATTTGATTACAGAGATGATGGTTCGAGAAATCGATCGCTTTTGCGATCGCAATAAGCTTTCTGGCTGCAATTTTTTATTTGTCGATCCTGACTGGCGCGAAATTATGGAGCGTCATGGTTATAGTAGTTGGCTGCACCATAGCTATATTTGGTCAAATCGGAGCTTTGATAGCTTTGATGATTATTTAAAGATGTTCACTTCTAATCAGCGTAAAAACATCAAGCGCGAGCGTAAGGCGGTAGATAAGGCGCGCTTAGAGATGAAAGTGTTTACAGGAGAAGAGATTCCCCATCATCTTTATCCGTTGATTTATCGTTTTTACAATAGCACCTGCAATAAGTTTTATTGGGGAAGCAAGTATTTAACTCGCCAGTTTTTCGAGCAGCTTTATCCAAACTACTCTCATCGAGTGGTATTATGTGCTGCTTATACAGAAGATGATGATTATAACCCTGTAGGAATGTCTTTTTGTTTGCGCAAAGATGAAAAACTTTATGGGCGTTATTGGGGTTGTTTAGAAGAATATGATGCGTTGCATTTTGAGGCTTGCTACTATAAACCAATTGAATGGGCGATCGCTAATAGAGTGCAAACTTTCGATCCTGGTGCGGGAGGTAGACACAAAAAACGTCGTGGTTTTCCTGCAACGGCAAATCATAGTTTACACCGTTTCCGCGATCGCAGAATGAGCCAAGTTTTACAACATTATATTGGTGAAATTAATACTATGGAAGCAGAGGAAATGGAAGCCATTAATAATGAGCTACCGTTTAATAAGCACACTATTGAATTTGATATTTAGTGTTTATTTCTCAAGATTTGTCTGATTCTTGGGTTAATAATTCGACAATGCGATCGCCATCTAAAGCCAAGATTGTTTGACCTTGAGCGGTTCTTTTTTCTCCTGCTAAGCAAAAAGATAATTTAGGGGTTAATTCATGTAGAGTATTACGGCGGATTTGTCCTGTTTTACATAATACTAAATGACCAACTTGACGCACTGCTAAGCCCAAAATTTTGTCATTTTTACTGATTAGTAAAACGTTGTAAGAGTAATAATAATTTTGCTTATATAGTGGCTCTAACTCTAGTAAAGAAGATAGATCGACTACCCAAAGAACCTCTCCCCGATGATTATATACTCCCATTACAGCAGGAGAAAGATCGAAAATTGGCACAATATGACTGGGATCGATTTTAATAATTTCTCCCAGTTCTTCTGTGGGCAACATCGCCTGGATATCAGCCGTTAAAAAAAAACTCAGAAATTGTGAAATAGTAGGTTTTGCTTGCATATTATATTAAAAATAAAATTTTATAAATATTTACCAACATAAAATTAATTTCTTATTTCTACTCAGTGACTTCATGAATACTATCCAGAAATATCATTGGAGTAATTAGTAGTAACAGCCTGTATTTTTAATAAAATTTTTGGTTTGAGTTTTTCTAATTCTTGACGTAATATTTTTTTGGCAGAGTTAGGAGTTCCAGCATATTTATTCATTTTCCCTGTATCAGCCCATTGATTTAACATTCGGCAATTTTCTGGGTTAATCGTTGATTTTGTAACGTGTTGGCATCGCTCTGGTTGGTTGAGAGCAAAAAATAAAATGCGATATGAACCCTTTTCTGCTAGGGCGTGGCTAATGCGCTGACCTTTCTCTGACTTGAGATCGAGATAACAAGGGAGCCAACGAGGGCCATGTTCTTGACTGTAAAGAAGGGTAATCCACAACAACATCGGATGAGGATAATTGAGAAAAAGAAATTGATTGTAGCGAACACCAGACATTCGATTGAGGATATCGCCATAATCCAACATTACAGAAAGTACGGGAATTTCTCCTAAAGGAGATTCAATAAATCGTGCAAAGACAATCTTTTTTAAAGGTTTATCTTTAGGCCAAGATGCTTGAAGACAAATTTCTGTAATAGAAGGAGTAGCTTTTAAAGTTTGCTCCTGATTTGATTTGCGATCTTTTGATGGTTTTGATGATTTTGATGGCTTTGGTTGGATTTTAACTTCAGGTTTTTTAGAAGACTGAGGCTTTTGTTGTAGGGTTTCTAAAGTTTGAAGAATTTCTCGAACACTTTGGGGTCGTTCTTCTCTTTTTTTAGCCAAACAAGAAAAAACTAAATCTTGTAATTTTGCGGGAATTTGTAACTTACTAGAAAAAGGAGTGGGTTTAAAATCATGATGAGCTTGATACCAACCACCAAACGAAGAATTTTGGGGCATGATAGGCATATCTGTCGTCAGCATTTCATACATCATGACTCCCAAGCTGTAGATATCAGAACGACTATCTAGTTCTTTACCTTCCATTTGTTCGGGAGAACAGTAAGCTAGAGTTCCCATAAAAGACTGAGTTTGAGAAGCATTTGCCAAAATTAATTTAGCAATTCCAAAATCGAGAATTTTGGCTACTTCTCCCACAGTAGGATCTTGAACAATAATAATGTTGCTGGGTTTGATATCTCGATGGATGATTTTACACAAGTCTCCATTAAAAGAGATGCCTTGGTGAGCGGACTCTAAACCCAAGCAAATATGACGAGCTAGAGTAAAAAATCTTGATAGAGCAAGGGGTTGATGAGCAACAACATCATTGAGACTTTCTCCTGAAAGGTATTCCATAACATAGAAAGAAATTTTATTTTCATCTATGCCGTAGTCTTTGACTCGAACGACATGAATACTTTTTTCTCCTAATAGCGCGGAAATAGTAGCTTCTCTTTCAAAGCGATCGCGCATATTTTTGTTGAGTAAAGCATGAGATAAAAACTTGATAGCTACGGTTACGCCTCCGAGTACTGTATCCTTAGCACGATAAACTCTACCCATCGCACCTTCGCCTACTAATTCAGCGAGTTGATAGCGATTGGCGAGTAAACGACCATAATTAGGATCTCTATTAATACTCATATCAAAAAATTAAATTAAATGTTTGAGAGTAGCTTCCATAGTACTTGTGAGGTTGTGGCTTTCTAAATAAACATTGGTCAAGTGGTAAGTGTCTTCACTCAGGCAATAGAAGGTATCAAATCCCAAACGACGTTGAGTCGCGCCGACGATCCAATAATGTTGAATAATTGAATCAGAACTTAACCAACCTTCTCCTTCTATATTTCCCAAAATACTGTGTTGAAGAACATAAGTATAAGATTTTCTTTGATTATCAAAATGTCCTTTACACTGAGAGACAATTTCAGATGAAGATTTTTGATTGACAGAAAGTAGGGTGTCCATCTTAAACCAGGTTTCTTGTTTCCAAGAAATTATGATAAAACCTCTCAGGGGAGTAAAGCCTCGATCTCTTTGGAAATGATGACCTTCAACACTCCATTTTGCCGATTTTAATAGAAAGCTATGATTCACAAAAATTAGGGATTGGGGATTTTGGGTTGTTAGTTGTTAGTTGTTGGTTGTTATTTGTTTCATTATTCCTCTGATTTCAGCATTCGGTAAGTCCGCGAATGCGCAAGGTTTCCAAGGTAAGTTTAAGTCGGACGCTTGCACCCAAAACGACGGGCATAAACCCTCCAATGTGATGGGGATAAATACGAAGATGCGACGGGTATAAAAACGAAGATGCGATGGGTGTAAACGCCTGTCGACGATATTATCCCACTTGACGGCAAGCCTTTGAGATGGGTGGACGGCGGGGTCTGAAATCTCTTTTGTTCCTTCCTCCTTACTTAAAGTTGAGGAAGATGAATGTCTCCTAGTAGCATTGGTTTGTTGGCGGATGTTACTTGGGGTACATTGCCAGGGAAATTACAGTGATAACGCCAATATGCCAGAATAGCAAAGGCGATCGCCTCTTTGTGATCTCCATCAAGTCCTACCTCGTCTGTAGTTAGTATCTTTGCCGATGTTAACTCAGCTTGTAAGCGTTGTCTCAGGTAAATATTACGACTACCACCACCACACAATAGTATTTCGTCAGGAATTTGTGGCAAAAAAGTACGATAACTATGGGCGATAGAGGCTACAGTTAATTCGGTGATAGTGGCTAACCAATCAGCGTCAGAGAGGTTTTCTGTTTGAGCGTCTTGCCAACATTGATTGAGGTAATCTTGATTAAATAATTCCCTACCTGTAGATTTTGGTGGGGATTGCAAAAAGTAGTCTTGCTCTAGCCATTGTTGAACTAACTTTTTACATGGTGTTCCTCCAGATGCAAATTCACCATTGCGATCATAAGTTTGTTTGCCATCAGTTAACTCAGAGATCGCTAAATCAATTAGAACATTAGCAGGGCCAGTGTCCCAACCACAAATTTTCTGTTCCCAATCTGGATTATTACGAGGGGGAAGATAGGTAAAGTTACCAATTCCCCCAAGATTTTGAATGACTCGATGCTTGGTTGGATGAGATAGCAGACAAATATCTATTTTGGAAACCAAAGGCGCACCATGTCCCCCTGCTGCAATATCGGCTGCGCGAAAGTTACTTACTGTGGGAATCCTTGTCAGATTAGCAATTACTTCCCCTCTCCCCAGTTGCATACTGTAACCAAGGATAAGAGATGAATTTTCTTTGTTTCTCTTACTGTCTCGATCTCTTATTTCTTCTGCTTTCTGATTTTTTGTTTGCTGATTTGTATTTTCCTTTACAGTAAATATTTTTTCTTCCTTATTCCTCGTTCCTCGTTCCTCATTCCTTAAAATGGGTGGTCGATGATAAACAGTCTGACCATGAGAGCCAATAATTGTTGCTGTGGGAAACTTTTGTTGAATGTTTTGAGCAGAGATCGCAAATTGATAAGCAATGGCATCGTCTAATTGTGCTAATTCTGCCATCGAGATCGCTTGATTATGGCAAACTTCGATAATTTTGCTTTTTAATTCTGTTGGATAAGGATAGGTTTCAGCGTTTAATAATTCTATTTCTATGTCTAAATTTTCTCCTGTAATTTCTACTAAAACAGCATCAATTCCATCGATGGAAGTGCCACTAATCAAACCTATGACTTTCATCAGTTTTTATTTATTCGTTTTCATCTCTTATTTAACATTTTTCATTTATGAATTTTTTGAAAAATTAAGTATAGCTGAGATTTCTGAGAAAAGATTGCTTTTCAGTTAAAAAAAGTAAACAACTAAGTCAAGATTAAATGACTTTTAAGCTTTTTTTGATGATCTTAAAATACAAGTTGTTAAGTTAGCTTAAGAAAGTTTAGCCCCAAAAGTAATTAAGTTTAAATAAAATAGAGACAATTACTTATCTTTGATAATTCTTAAACAAAGATTTTTGCAATCATACTTCAGGCATAATTAACTATGGTTTCTGCTCCTAAAAAAAGTACTAATCAACAAACTGTCAAGACATCTCAACCAGTCGATTCGATTAAACAGGCTCAGGGTGTTTACGTTACGATTCATGGACATTATTATCAGCCACCTAGAGAAAACCCTTACTTAAATGCTATTGAGCGACAACCAAGCGCACAACCTTATCATAATTGGAATGAAAGAATCCATCATGAATGCTATCGTCCTAATGCTTTTGCTAGGGTTTTAAACGATCGCCAGCAAGTAATCGGTATCGTTAATAATTTTGAGTATCTCAGTTTTAATATCGGTGCAACTTTAATGTCGTGGTTGGAAAAGTACGATTTGGAAGTTTACCAAAGGATCATAGAAGGCGATCGCAAAAGTCAAGCAAGACTTAATGGACACGGAAACGCGATCGCTCAGGTTTATAACCATATTATTTTACCTTTAGCCAATGAACGGGATAAATACACCCAAATTCGTTGGGGAAAGGCGGATTTTCGCGCTCGTTTTGGTAGAGAGCCAGAGGGTATGTGGTTAGCAGAAACAGCAGTGGATTATCCTACGGTGAAAGCTTTAATTGACGAAGATATCCGCTTTATTATTCTGGCACCTTCTCAAGCAGAACGTTGTCGCCCATTACCCACAGACGAAAACCCCAATTCAGAATGGCATGAGGTAGGGGGTTCACAAATCGATCCCACTCGTCCTTATCGCTGCTTTATCGAAGATGGTCGATACATAGACGTTTTCTTTTATGATGGCCCAATTTCTCGTGATATGGGCTTTAGTGACGCGCTAAACACTGCCGATAATTTAGCAATCAGATTAGGACAAGCAGTTAGAGGAGATCATCGTCAAGCACAGTTAATTAGTGTAGCCACCGATGGAGAAACTTTTGGTCATCACAAGGGAGGTACAGAAAAATGCCTTGCTTATGCTTTCACAGAAGTATTTATGGGTAAAAGCTGGACAGTAACTAACTATGCCCATTATCTCAGTATTAATCCTCCTCGTTGGGAAGTGGTGTTAAAGCCTGTAACTGCTTGGAGTTGCGCCCACGGGGTAGAGCGTTGGCGCAGTGATTGTGGTTGCGGTGGCGGTGGTACATGGACTCAGAAATGGCGTGAACCCCTAAGAGACAGTTTGGATTGGTTACGCGATCGCCTGGCTACAGTTTACGAAGAAATAGGGGAAAAATTCTTTAACGATCCTTGGTTAGCCAGAGATGAATATGTTATCGTAATCGGCGAATCTCGCCCGCGAGAACAAGTTCAGCAATTTTTAGCCAGACATCAACAGCATCCTTTGACTAACGAAGAACAAATTGACGCTTTAAGACTGTTAGAAATGCAGCGTCATTGTTTATTGATGTATACCAGTTGTGGTTGGTTTTTTGATGAGCTTTCTCGACCAGAAGGAGTCCAAATTTTACGTTATGCTTCCCGTGCGATGCAGCTAGCAGGGGAACTGGGGGGAATGCATCACCAGCTAGAGTTTATGAGTCGTTTGGCGCACGCACCTAGTAATGTTCCAGACTTTAGTAATGGAACAGAAGTTTATCGCAAATTGGTAATTCCTTCTCAGGTAAGTTTAGAGCAAGTTGCTGCTCACTATGCTATCAGTTCTTTATTTAGCACCTATTCTTCCAGAGAATCTATTCATTGCTACACGATAGAGCAGCTAGACTATCATAAGCAAAATATCGGTACAATGAGCCTGGCGATCGGACAGGTTAAACTAACTTCAGAAACAACCTGGGAAAATCAACACTTTACCTTTGCTGCTCTGCATTTAGGTGGCTGGGATTTCCATTGCTGTATTAAACCTTTCTTGAGTCGTTTGACTTATACCGAAATCAAAGAAGAACTTTTCGGCGTGTTTAAACAAGCTAGTGCTGCTCAAAGTATTCTAGTGATGAATCGAGTTTTCGGCGATCGCTGTTTTAATTTACAACATCTGTTTGCCGAAGAAAGACATCGCGTCATGAGTAAGTTAACAGAAAACACGAAAAAAAGACTCAATCAGCTTTATACTCAAGTATATCGAGAAAATTACAGTGTTCTCTTAGCTTTTCAACGGGAAGACCTAGCTATCCCCCAAGAATTGCAAGTAGCAGCCGAAGTAGCTCTTTCCCATCGCGCTCAAGAAGTAATTTTTGCCTTAGAAACAGCCGTAGCTGAACCTGGGGAAATCGATTACCAATTAAAAGAGCTTCAAGCAATTGTTACAGAAGCCAATCATCTCAAATGTAAACTCAACATTTCCCAAGTAAATACTGTTTTGGAACAACTGATTTTACGTTTGTTATGGCAACTACTTTACGATGGCGAGCCTGAAACTTTAGAAACCGATGTTCAACGTATTCAACAAATAATTGATATTGGAGAACAACTTCATCTTGGTCTATATTTAGGACGCGCACAAGAAATTTATTTTCCTTGTTTAAAACAGAAAATTATTCCTGATTGTATCGTGTCTAGTAATAGTTGTCGTTGGAATGTATCTCAGCTTAAACCTTTATTCAAGTTAGGTAGTAAGTTGGGTATTGATGTTAGTTGCTGGCTAAAGTAACACTGGATCGATAAATTTTTTTAATCCATATTATTTGTTTTTATGGGCTTGGCAGTGTCAAGCCTTTTTCTTTGGTATTATGGGTAATTATTGACTTTCTTCTTTTTGTTTTGCTTTAACTAAATGCTCAAGTTCAATTAATTTTCGATCTTCAATTCCCTCAGCTAATAAGCCTTTTACCGTATGGCTTAAATATTCAGAAGATGAGCCTATCGCACCTCTGGCGGTGGCTAAAGATTCAACAATATTAGCTTTTGATAAGTTATTTACGTATACTGGATGTTGGGGATTAACAGTGAAAGTTAGTGTTTCTATTTCTTTATTACCTCTTTTTGTTTTAACCCAAGTGGGAATATAAGAATCCACAACCATTTCTCTACGCCACAATAATAATAGTTCTGATTCTAGATGCTCATTAATAGGCAAACGATAAGCTATTCCTTGACAGTATTGACCTTTTTCCAACCCTAAAACTAAGCCAGGATTTTCAATTGTTCCTCTTCCTATTGGTGCTAAAAGACAAAATTTACGTTGCCAGCCTTCAATTGTGACAACACATCTTTCAAGATATTCAAATAACGGATTCCAAATTAAAGAGCCATAAGCAAAGATCCATAATTCATCGGTAGATTTTTGCTGTAAGGTGTTACGAATAGATGCTAGTAATTCTTCATCACTTAATATTTTAAAACCTAGTTCGGGATGAGCTAACAGTTGTTGTAGAAGTTTCGATTGTAAAGCTTCGCGAGTTAAAGCCATTCTAGTTGTTGATAAATTATGGTTGCTTTGTTTAATAATACTTTCTGCGATAGATTTATTCTGAGTAATTTTTCAATACAATCATCGTCAATAGTATTCCGTATTATAAAAACGGAGCTTGTCTTTACTTAGTCAAATTAGCTACACCACAAATTATGATGTCTTCATCTCCTTACTTTTTACTCACTCGCGTTTTACTCCATTTTGCAGCCAAAAAAGAAGACATTATTGGGGATATCTCCGCAGCAGCCTTTAGTCCCGATGGTCATTTATGGGTGGGTTCAGACGAAATGGTTGGTGTAGAGAGACTTTCTCCTGTGGGTTGTTATAGCTATGGGGAACATCAGCGTTTTTTATTGAAAGACTACATTGACTTGTTTAATACCGATGATGAAATAGACATCGAAGGGATGGACTTTGCTGACGGATATCTATGGTTAACAGGTTCTCACAGTACCAAACGCAAAAAACCAAAAAAAGATGATTTAGAAACGAATCTAGAGCGATTAGCAACCATCACAACCGATCTCAATCGTTTTATCTTGGCAAGAATTCCTGTAATTGATGGTAAATTGATTCACTCTTATTCTTCTGACGATAGCAACAACTTAACCGCAGCCTGTTTACAAACCACAGAAGAACGTAATATTTTGTTTGAAACTCTCAAAGAAGATCGACATCTTAAGCCATTTATCGAAGCGAGCATTCCTTCCAAAGACAACGGCTTAGATATTGAAGGGTTAGCAATTAAAGACGAACGCTTGTTTCTGGGTTTACGAGGACCTGTTTTACGTGGTTGGGCGATTATTCTAGAAATTGAACTCACAGAAGCCTCATCAGGAGTTTTAACCTTTAAAGAAATTGGTGACAATGGAGCGAAGTATAAAAAACACTTTTTAAACCTCAATGGTTTGGGAATACGGGAATTATGCTGGCAAAATGAAGATTTACTGGTTTTAGCTGGCCCTACCATGTCTTTAGAAGGGGAAATGCAGATTTTTCGCTGGTGCAATGCAGCCCAAAGTGAAGGAGATACAATTCAAAAACAAGATGATAAACTTTTTCCTTTATTCGATTTACCTTTTGTTATTGGTTCAGATCATGCCGAAGGTTTAGCACTTTATTCCTGTTGGGAACAAGAAGATGGTTTGATGGTTTTTTATGATTCTCCAGATCGGCGCAGACTCGGAAACGAAGGACAAATTTTCGTGGATGTTTTTCGGATTTAATCAAGTTTTAGCTGATTTTAATCAAAAACTACTCAGTTTTGAAACGAGCTAGTTGTTGGCGAAGATACTCAAGTGCTGCTTGATTGCGTTCGAGTAATTGGTCAAAAGATTCTGCTTCAGACCAGCGATCTATCTGCTCAATACCCAAAAATGGAGATACACCATCTATACCATCTATGAAAGCAAGAGCATTAGCATTACGCTCTAACATCAAAACATTATCTGCACGAGGATCTTTAACAGATAATAACCGAAGCTCTGCTGTGAGTAACAAATATTGCTCGATCTGTTGGTTAAATTGCAACATACGACGCGGTACGTCTGATGTAGTTTCTGTTCGATCCTCAAAAATTGACTCCAAGACACGACCAGAACCCGCACCCGAATTAGGCGGTTCTATACCCAGGGCGTTTGCCATTGTCGGTATGACATCAATAATTTCTGCGTAAGGAATTGTCTGTCCTGATTTCACATTGGGTCCATGAAAAATCATTGGTGTTTGCCAACTTTCCTCGTCCATTGGTATATGCCAGCCATGACGAGATTGTCCGTCTGCCATAAATACAAAAAAGGTGTTGTCCCAGCGTCCTAGTTCTTCCATTTTGGCAATAAAGCGACCTAGCTGCCGATCTGCTTCTTTTACAGCTTCTTCGTAAGGTGAATCTGGATGCCAAATATCAGCTTGCCAAGGTGTACCATCGGGAGCATTGATTGTTTGATAGCCAGCACGACCGACATCTTGAAGTTGAATCCGATAAAACTTAGGGTCATGTTGTTCTAGGGTTTCCAAAATAATATCTGTTATTTCAGCATCAGATGTATCGAGTAAATTAACTATATCAAAGCCAGAAGAAATCGAGTCATAAGCTTTACTTCCTGTGGCGATCGCTGTTTCCACATCGCGAGGAAACATATCCTGTAGCATCGGTTGATTGGGTTGCAAGAATAAATTGCCCGTCATTGTGATTGGGTTAGGTAAAGAAGTCGTATGCATCTGTCCATAAGCTCCCGTAGTTGGATGCCAAGGAAAGGTCATAATTGCTGTTTCAACTGTTGTACCTTCTGCCTGTAATTGTTTCAAATTTGGTAAATCAAAACGAGAGATCGCATCGGGATGTAGACCGTCAAAATAGAACAAAACAGCCCTTTCTGCTCTAGGAATGGTTGCAGATACAGAAGACGGGTTGAAGAAGATAATTGCGATCGCAAAATAGATGAGTAGCAACAAGTTTTTAACTAGGTTTTTTTTCCAAAATAAAACACAAAAAGCCTGAAATAGAGCTTTGAATGAGAACCAGAAAGAGAATACTTTCATTTATCGAAATTATTTTGTTATTTATCTGTAAATATTAAAAGTTAAACTTTATGGATGTCCAACACATTTTTTATTACTGATTAACACCCTATAGGTTCAAATGGAATTACGCCATCTCCGCTATTTTGTAGCTGTTGCAGAGGAACTTCATTTTGGAAGAGCAGCAAAACGTCTTTGTATCGCTCAACAACCTCTAAGTCGTCAAATTCGTAATTTAGAAGATGAAATAGGGGTTCAGCTTTTTTATCGCACCAAGCGTACAGTACGTTTAACTGAAGTCGGACAAATTTTCTTAAAAGAAGCCAGAAAGACCCTAGAGCAAGCAAAATCAGCCATAAATTTAGCGCAACAAGCAAATCAAGGAAAAATTGGCGGAATCACCATTGGATTTACTGGTTCGGCTCTCAATATTGTGCTTCCTATGGCTGTGCGTCAATTTAAGCAGCTTTATCCTCAAGTTGACTTGACTTTGAAGCGACTGCAAACCATAGAGCAAGTTGCAGCACTGCGCTCTGGAGAAATTCATCTTGGTATATTGCATCCCCCAATTGATGACAATACCTTATTTTTGGAAACGATTACCCACGAAAACTTAGTTGTGGCTTTGCCCGATACTCATTTTTTAGCTCAAGATACGTCTATCGCTATTTCTATTAAGCAGTTAGCAAATGAGCCATTTATTCTTTTTCCTCGTCAAATTGGTTCGGTGTTGTACGACCAAATTATTAGTTTATGCAGACAAGCTGGCTTTAGTCCTAACGTAATACAAGAAGCTATTCCCCAGCAAACCATTTTAGGTTTAGTAGCAGCAGGAATGGGAATTAGTTTGATACACAGTTCGGTGCGTTCATTGGGAAGACACGGGGTAGTTTTCCAGAATTTGATAGAACCAACTCCAGAGTTAAACACTGCTGTCGCTTGGAGTCCTGATGCTACTAATCCAGTTTTACCTTTGTTTCTAAGTTTGGTCAGAGAAATCACTTTTTGACCATTGAGAATAGAATAATAGACCTCTTTTCTTTTCAGCGCAATATAGTTAGCGATCGCTTTTTAAGACTATGACGGTAGAATAAAATCTATGACCAATGCAGAATCAAAACAACAATATGAAGGTGCAATCTTACAGCAGTTAATCAAAAACTCTGAAAGATTAGTGGTTGTCGATCGAGACACTTCACAACTCAAAGAAGATTTATCACGACTAAAACAAGACATGGCTTATGTCAAACCAAAAGTTAAAAACATCGATAAAACTCTTGGTATTATTAAATGGGTATTGGTGACAATCGCTTTATCAATTATTGCTAATATTTTTAGCGAACAAATCAATGCTTTGCTGTTTTAAATTATAACTGTATGGTTGTTAGAAAATAAAAAGCGATCGCTCTTCTAAAAATTACGATAAAATAATAATTTAAAGACAAAAATCAAAGATTATAAGTATCTTTTTTCGAGAATTACTTGATGAACCAAGATAAATACAATACTGCTACAGGTTGCTTATTAGGTGCCTTGGTGGGTGACGCTGCGGGAGCAACTTTAGAATTCCTCGAACACGATCCTACACCAGAAGAAGTTGCTTGGGCGAAGAATATGCCTGGTGGTGGAGATTTACAAGTAGCACCAGGACAAATTACCGATGATGGAGAGTTAACCCTTTGTTTGGCGCGAGCCTTATCCGAATGCGAACAGTTTGACTTAGAAATAATTGCCCGTCATTATGCTGAGTGGGTAGAGTCGCGCCCTTTTGATATGGGTTTTACAACATCCTATTCTTTAGGTTCATACAGAGATATTGATGTTAGCCACGAAGGTTATGCAGCAGTTATGAAAAAGTCGGCATCTAAAATGTGTTTGGGTTCAAAAGCCAATGGTAGTTTAATGCGAATTACTCCTTTAGGTATTTGGGGACACAATTTAGATATTGCAGAAATCGCTAACTTTGCCATACAGGATACTTCTTTGTCTCATCCTAATAATAGTTGTGGTTATGCAGTGGCTTGTTACTGTATTGCCATTGCTACCTTAATTCAGCACCCAGGTCATAGAGAGTTAGCGTTTAATGATGCAAGGATGTGGTTAGATTATCAAGCAAATTCAGTCAAAGATAGCTATCAATATCACTGTTGGGCAGAAGTCAGCAGTTGGCTTTATGATGCAGCAGATAATGTTAATGTGCCTTATTTTCCGCATATTGGCTTTATAAAGATTGCTTTTACTCATGCTTTTAGACATTTACTATTAGGTTCGGATTACGAAAATGCGATCGCTGAAACGTTGAGAGGTGGCGGAGATACAGATACGAATGCCTGTATTGTAGGTGGTTTGATAGGTGCAGCAGTAGGCGTTGATGGTATTCCTGAAAATATGAGAGAGTCTGTTTTGAATTGCGATACTACTATGGGTAAACATCCTCGCCCTGCTTTTCTTCATCCTTGTCAAATTGAAGAGTTGATTCCTCAATTATTGGGATGAGTTTATGGGTGAAAATTTAATTTATTAGTAAATACAATCACTTGTTTATAACATCAATTAATTTAGCGATCGCTTTGTCAAGCTATATGCGGTAAAATAAAAATAGGTATATCTCCTTTTAAAAAATAGATAAAACTTATGAC
The DNA here is from genome assembly GCF_900659865.1 of Hyella patelloides LEGE 07179. Classification (GTDB taxonomy): domain Bacteria; phylum Cyanobacteriota; class Cyanobacteriia; order Cyanobacteriales; family Xenococcaceae; genus Hyella; species Hyella patelloides. The sequence goes on along the minus strand of NZ_LR213827.1, from coordinate 11,387 downwards.
CAATGCAGAATCAAAACAACAATATGAAGGTGCAATCTTACAGCAGTTAATTAAAAACTCTGAAAGATTAGTGGTTGTTGAGCAAGACACTTCACAACTCAAAGAAGATTTATCACAATTAAAACAAGACATGGCTTATGTCAAACCAAAAGTTGAAAACATCGATAAAACTCTTGGTGTTATTAAATGGATATTGGTGACAATCGCTTTATCAATTATTGCTAATATTTTTAGTGAGCAAATTAATGCTTGGCTGTTTTGAATTATATTTATTCTGATTTAAGTAACTGTGATTCAAATCAACGAAATATCAAAGATTAAATATTAAATAGGAAATCGCTTCATTCCCGAAATAGCATCCCGCGCATTATTCAACAAAGTAGAGGAAATATTAGGAATTTGAGGAATTTGCCAGAGGACATCGATAGTACGCCTTAATGTTCTGACAATATCTCCTTCTGCTAGATTAGTGCTTTCGCAAAGTTCATTCCATTCAATGCCCAATGCCCATTGTTCCGCTAAACCAATAAGTTCATATTCGCGCCAGATAGGAAAAGTTACACCGTTGCGATGTTGAACTTGGAAGAGATGAGGGCGGATTTGTCTTAAAACAGAGGTGGTTTCTGATTCTGATTCTGAGGCGCGTTTTTTAATGCCTAAGACTTCTAAGACTTCTGGTGGTGGGGGATATTCACACCAAGTATCTCCACGGGGAGGTTCACTAATGAGAGCAGCTACCGCAGCAGCTAGGTGATGGGGTTCGAGGATTTCTAATTCTCCTGATACGAAAGCTAAAGCAAGCCATAATTCGTTATCACCTCGGATAGTAGCAGCAGCTTGTCCTAATGGGGTGGGGATGTAACCGTCTAAGGCTTCAAATTCTTGGAGAATGGTAATTAAGCTGAGAAAGTCATCCCAATAATAGGATTGGTTAGATTTTTGTTTTTGATATTTGATTTGGGTGCGATGAAGTTGTTCTTGTAAGGCTTGTCTTTTCTGCTGTTTTCGCAATAGTTTGTTGGGATTATCCCATTTTCTGAGGGGATGGGCATCGATTTGCTCTTGAACTGCATCGAGTCTGATTTGTTGTTCGGTGACTTCTGGTGCAGGAGGTGCAGGAATTAGGTTGTTAGAGATGAGGTTGGCAATGATCGCAGTTTCTTCGTTACCTGGTTGCAGTTTTCCTAAGCGATGATTGTTGAGGGTAGGCAGAGAAATACGCGAAATATCGGCATTATCGAGAGTTCCTTCGTTGATTTCGGCAATGTCACCATTAGCAACTACATACCAATCGTTATCAACTCCTAAACAGACTAAATTCTCCGCTTTTCCTGAGCCTGGTATTTTCATGATTACCACGGCTGCTAGAGGAGAACTAACTTGAAGGTGTTTTCCTTTTAAACCGACTATTTTGCCAGCAGATAACATCGGAATAAGGGATTTAATCGCTTTTTTACGAGTTGCTTCGGCTTGCTGGCGCAGGATGCTTAATAATCTTTGTTCTTCTTTTTTTCTTTCTTGAAGTTTTTGATAGCTGGTAAGTTTATTAGGGGAAATTGGAGCTAATTCCACATCTAGTTTGGCTAGTTTAGTCGTAATTTCAGCGATCGCCTGTTGTTCGGGGGCGAGTTTTTTCTGTGCCAAATATTCGGCAAAACTTTTTTCTAAGAGTTCTTTGGCTTCGTTAATACTGTTTTTCTGCAAGAGGTTTAACACCATTCCATAGGAGGGAGTAAAGCGACTGCGTAGGGGTTCGGCTTCGGAGGTTGCCAGATAAGCTGCTTCTTTCGCGCCTTCAAAGGGACTTTGAATAGTAACAACATAACCTACTTGGTCTTTTCCTCTGCGCCCTGCTCTCCCTGCTATTTGGAGGAATTCGGAGGGGGTTAACATCGCGTGTCCAGCATCAGTACGTTTGGAAAGAGCCGATATAACTGTAGTGCGGGCGGGCATATTAATCCCTGCTGCTAAGGTAGCGGTGGCAAATACTATTTTGACTAAACCTAATTCAAATAGTCTCTCTACTAATTCTTTCCAAGCAGGTAATAATCCTGCGTGATGGGAGGCAATACCTCGTAATAAGGGTTCTACTTGATCGATGCGAACTACTTGAGATTTGGTAGTGAGGAATTCCCACAATAGGTATTGTTGATTGGGGTTACTGTTTAAGTAATTAGCTAATTTGATTGGGGAATCTTGATTATTAGCAATGAATCCCCTGATTAATTCTGTAAGATCGCCATTGCGTGGAGTAAAGTAATCTATGAGAGCCTGTTGCAGTTCTAAATTACGGTCTAAAAAGAAGTGGAGCAAAAAGTTTTCAATTTGTTCTGCTTCGTGGTTATTTACCAAAACAGCATTATCTAATTGATTGACTGCCCGATCGCATCCCATGCGACTAAAGATAATATAAATAGCAGGAAGCATATCTTTAGCTTGCAATTGTTTAACAACCTGAACTACTCCTGGGCAATCTTTTTGTTTTAGTCTTCGCTTTTTACCGTCATTTTTGGGCATTAAAGCTTTTAATTTCGGATTTAATTTCTCCTGTTTCCCATCGAGTAAGGGATACATTTTATTGCGATCGCAGAAGAAAAATCGCAAGGGTACTGGACGATAATCAGAATTAATTAGCTGACAATCGAATTTTTTTCTTCTCTGATTACCCACATTACGTATTTGATTAATCCAGTCGGTTAACTCTTCAGGATTGCCAATAGTTGCTGAAAGACCTACTATCTGGATTTGTGGCGGACAGTAAATAATCGATTCTTCCCACACTGTTCCCCGAACGCGATCGCCCAAATAATGGCATTCATCTAACACTACTGCATCCACGTCATCTAGAGATGTCCCTACTTGTCCGATAGGAGTTTCGTAGAGCATATTACGGAAAATCTCGGTGGTCATAATCAGCACCGCAGCATCAGGATTAATTAAAATATCCCCTGTAATTAAACCAACTCCTTTGGGATTGTCTGCACCAAATAATTCTTGAAAATCACGAAACTTTTGATTAGAAAGAGCCTTTAAAGGTGTGGTGTAAAATACCCTTTTTCCCCTAGATATCGCCCGATAGATGGCATATTCCCCAATTAAAGTCTTTCCCGAACCCGTAGGCGCACAAACAATAACCGATTTATCAGCGTTTAAGGCAGCGATCGCTTTTTGTTGGAAATTGTCTAATTTAAAAGGAAATAACTGTTTAAGGTCTAAAATAGCAGAAGAGTTCATCTAAATTGTGTTTAAGGAAAAAACAAGGGAAAAATAGCTAATTGTGGCGAATTAATCAAAAATTATGTCGATCTAGGATAGATATCGCCCACTCTACTCTAATAAACCATAATCAATTAACGCTATATGTAATTAAATGTTGATAGCACTATTTAATTTAACGAATTTTAGTATTAATGGCTTTGAATTATAGCTCATTATGGACTTGGCTAGTTGTTGGTCAACTAAGGAACGAGAAATGAGGACTAATTTTGAATCTGCGAAGTTCGCTCTACAAAACTTATTTCGCCAGCTAAACTGCATGGGTTTCCAAGGGGTCGCTCCCAAGGAAGAGAAACCTTTCTTGAGAAAACCAAATTGTCACTCTAAAATCTTGCTATAATTAAACTCATAACGAGTATGACTTAGCAGTTATGGTAACAATCAAAGAAATTCCTCTACAACAAATTCGCCGACCACTACCAAGACAAACCGACTCCAATAAAGTAACTCAACTAATGGAATCTATTGCGATAGAAGGTTTAAGAGAACCCGTAGATATTTTGGAAGTAGAAGGAAAATATTACGGTTTTTCTGGCTGTCATCGTTTTGAAGCTCACCAACGGCTCAACAAAGCAACGATTAAATGTCGAGTACGTCAAGCAACACCCTCTGTTTTAAAAAGACATTTGGCGTGATTAAAAAACAATAACTTTAAACTTTTAAGTACATTAGCAATTTGAGCCTGTTTCTTTTGGTACTTATAAAAATAGTCACAAAGATTTGGTAACTATAATGCCTTTAATTAATGTTCGTGGTGTCAATCACTACTATGAATGGATTCGTTCCTCCGCAGATAATCAGCAAAAACCCGTGATGGTATTTGTGCATGGTTGGGGAGGTTCAGCGCGTTATTGGCACAGTACAGCGATCGCTCTATCCGAAGAATACGATTGTTTATTGTACGATTTGCGAGGTTTTGGGCGTTCTAGCTTACCCACAGAAAAAACTAACCTCAGTTATGACTTGGAAGAGTATGCCGAAGATTTAATAATTCTTCTCAATACTTTAGAAATCGATCGAGTTTATCTTCATGCTCATTCTATGGGATCGTCGATCGCCACTTTATTTATTAATCGTTATAGCGATCGCGTTCACCAGGCTGTTTTAGCTTGTAACGGTATTTTTGAATACGACAAAAGAGCCTTTGCAGCTTTTCACAAATTTGGGAGTTATGTCGTCAAGTTCCGTTACAACTGGTTTTTACAAGTACCCTTTGCCGACAGAATGTTTATGGCGCGGTTTTTAAGCCGTCCGATTCAGAAAAGCGATCGTTTTGCCTTCTTAGAAGATTTTCTCTTAGCAAATTATGAAGCTGCTTTAGGTACAATTTATACTTCTGTAAGTAAACAAGCAGTGGATATAATGCCGAAAGAGTTTGCTCAGATTAAGATCCACACATTAATGGTTTCGGGAGAAAAAGACCAAATTATACCTGCGAAGATGGGAAAGCAAGCAAGTCAGCTTAATCCGCAGCTAGAGTACCAAGAAATCCTTAATACTGGTCATTTTCCTATGTTAGAAGCCGAAGAGACTTACTTAGAAATAGTCAAATCTTTTTTAGCTGAACCATCAAAATTAAACAACACACAGAATCGTAACTTAATCAATGTTAAACAAGAAATTTTATAAAGTTTTAAGATTCTTGTCATTTGCAGCTAAAAAAAAAAGTTCAGCCTATGGTGTTACTAGGCAGAAAAATGCTCAGTATTCTCTAGCAAAAGCATAAAGTATGAGAGTCGCATCTAGTTTCGTCGTTTCCCTAGTTCTCGCAGCCACGATTAGCTTTGCGCTTCCTGTGGTTATAGTGGGACTGATTTTCGCATTCGCAGTAATAGTTAGCCTAATCCCTGGTTTGATAGCATTTGGTCATCAATCAGTCGATAGCATTTTAGAGTTTTTGGCAGTCTTTGGTACTGGAAAGCCAATTACGGGAATAGTTACTTTAGGTTTAGCTTGTAGCTTTGTTGGAATTTTATTCGATCTATTTAATATTTTTAATATTTATCGCTTTCAAAGTTTACGTGAATAAGCTGTATTGCGCCAAAGTTTTATTGCTTAGTAAGGCTTGGATAAAAGAAATAGGTTAAGCTGTTACCTAAATTTAATTGGCTTTTTTTGTACTCGCTGTGGGTAGCAGATAAAGCAAGTGAGGAAAAAATATATTTCTCACCAGAAAATATGTAGTTTAATCGCATATCAGGTTAGAAGGGTACGAAAATGATTGATATTGCTATTGCGTAGTTAAATTTTTCAACCTAACTTGTACTAAATCCGATTCGCCAAGTATAGTTTTCAGAATGAAGCGGGAACGCGGAAAACCTTTACAGCTTATATTTTAGACAATATCTATTAACAGGATTTAGTATGAACTAACAATAAATAATGAATAGCAACCAAAAAAAGTGGGAGTATCTTAGTTTGAAGACACTCCCACTTGTAGTTTTTATTTTTACTAATTTATGTTTACTTAGTTGAAGCTCATAAAAAATTATAAGTAATATGAAAAACAATTCATTGAATTTAATGTGATTCCCATCAGCGATCGAGCTAGTTTTTACGTTAGATACACAAATTAACCAGTTATTTAAACCTGCTTACATCACAAGCTCCCAAAGAGCTATAATGCCGACGAAGCTAAAATAGACGGATTATGGCAGCCACAATTAAGCTCAAATTATTTAAAGGATTTCGTGGTAACTTATCTTTTAAGCTCACTACAATAGGATTAGTTATTACTACTGGTTTTATCCTAATTGCTTTCCTTGCTCCTACCTTAGAAGGATGGGGATGGTTACAAAGCCCTACAGACTCATTAATCAATCCGATTCACGAACCCCCAGGAGTTAATTATTGGTTTGGGACAACTCGCCAAGGCTATGATGTTTTTTCCCGTACCCTATTTGGTAGTCAAGCAGCTTTAAAAGTAGTGATTTTAGCGACCACTCTTAGTTTAATTTTAGGAGTCCCCCTTGGTTTAGTAAGTGGCTATTTAGGAGGTAAAGCAGATAAAATTTTGCTGTTTCTGATGGATACTATTTACACTTTACCAGGGTTGTTATTATCAGTTACGCTGGCTTTTGTAGTAGGGAAAGGTGTTATCAATGCAGCGATCGCTCTTAGTATTGCCTATGTTCCTCAATATTACCGTCTAGTTCGCAACCATACTGTAAGCGTTAAAACAGAATTATTCATCGAAGCAGCCCAAGCGATGGGAGCATCTACCCGTAGAATACTCTCTCGTTATCTCTTTTTTAACGTTATTCAAAGTGTACCTGTTTTATTTACTCTCAATGCAGCAGATGCGATTTTGATTCTCGGTGGTTTAGGATTTCTCGGTTTAGGACTTCCCCCAGAAATTCCTGAATGGGGTCATGATTTACGTCTAGCTTTAGATGCTCTACCTACTGGTATTTGGTGGTCTGCAACCTTCCCTGGATTGGCAATGACTCTGATGGTTACTGGTCTATCTTTAGTAGGAGAAGGCTTAAGCGAAATTCTTAATCCTAAGATACGTAATCGTTGAACGATTTAGAGAAACCATTGGGGAGCTTTATAAATTTGTTTGTTGGGATAGACGAGCAAAAGCTAAATAATATTAGCAGAAGTCCATCAACGAAAAATCGAGATTTTACCCCTGCTAATCACACTCATAAGTGCCATTTTTAATGTCAGAATCAGATCACTTAATCAGGTCACTTACCTAGATTTTACTGCATCTCAGCTTAACCCTCATCATGTCTTTTATAATGCTGACGCATCGCTTTAGTAATCTTTTTCCATTGAGATTTGCTCTTAAATTGCTTAAGCTGCTTTTGTTTTCGATTGAGGTAGTTTAGTTCTTTGTGCAACTTTAGATAATTGAGAAAGCGTCTTTCATCAAGTATTCCCTGAGCGATCGCATTCTGCACTGCACAATCGGGTTCGTGACTGTGCTGACAATCGCGAAAACGGCACTTTTTAGCTAGCATCTCAATATCCGTGAAGGCTTGCTCAAAACTACTTTCGGTTGCCCAAATCTGGACTTCTCGCATCCCAGGAGTGTCTATGATTACCCCACCACCAGGTAACACAAACAACTCTCGATGAGTGGTAGTGTGTTTGCCACGATCGTCCCCATGTCGAACAGCTTGAACTTTTTGAAGCTCTTCCCCCATCAGTAGATTGGCGATCGTTGATTTACCCACTCCAGAAGAGCCTAGCATAGCAACAGTCTTACCAGGCTGGATGTAATTTTTTAGTTCATCGAGTCCCTGGTTCAAAACTGCACTTAATACGATAATGGGAACGCCAGGAGCAATAGTTTCTACTTCTGCAACGCACTGTTCTACAAAAGCGCAAGCGTCGGCTTTATTCAAGACAATAACTGGATTTGCGCCACTTTCCCACGTAAGAATTAAATAACGTTCAATCCGCCTCAAGTTGAAGTCATTGTCCAGTCCAGATACTAAAAATACTGTATCTATGTTGGCAGCAACGATTTGCTCCCTTGTCTTTCCTGCTAATGTTTTCCGAGAAAATTTACTTGTCCTCGGCAGAACGCCGTAAATTGTGGCATTAGGCTCATTCTGTTTGGTTTTAATAATTACCCAATCGCCTATAGCCAGAAAGTCTCCACCATCAGTTATCTGATGCCTTAGTTTCCCAGAAATTTTAGCGCGCACGTAGCCCAACTCGCTGTAGAGAGTATATTCACCTCTGTACTCCAAAGTAATTCTCCCAACGGAGTAGCCATCTTTAGCGTATGGCTTAAAACTGGAAGCTAAAGTACTATTCCAGCCTAATAATTCTAAGTTCATTGTTAGATTCCTGTTTTGTGAAACTGGTTTAAGGCTCACAAAGGAATCTCACCCATTTTAAAAGGGAGTTAGATCAAAAGCTTTGAATCAAATCCTCTGTGACCTTATCGAGTTTGTGTAGTAAGGGTCATTGTGGTGAAAACAGATACCGACTCAGCCATAGTCAACCTCCTTAAGCTTTTCGCGCTTTGGGACATTATCATTTTAGCTCATAAATATAATTCGATCGCTTTATACTACATTTTAACGGAGCGAACATAACATAATTTATTGCATACCTCAAAGTCAGTAACGCCCAGAATTAATTGTAAAATAGAAGACTGACATTTAAGACTCTTACCAGTAGCCAACTATGAGCAAAGGAACATTATTCGATAAAGTTTGGGATTTACATACTGTCGGCACATTACCATCGGGACAAACCCAGTTATTTATCGGGCTGCACCTAATTCATGAAGTAACCAGTCCTCAAGCCTTTGCTATGCTGAGAGAAAGAGGCTTAAAAGTCCTTTATCCAGAACGCACCGTTGCCACAGTAGATCATATCGTTCCCACAGAAGATCAGGCTCGTCCTTTTGTGGATGTTTTAGCAGAAGAGATGATCCAGGAGCTAGAAAAAAATACTAAAGACTATGGCATCAGATTTTATAATATTGGCTCTGGCTCTCAGGGGATTGTCCACGTAATTGCACCTGAGCAGGGTTTAACTCAACCAGGAATGACTGTAGCCTGTGGTGATTCCCACACCTCCACCCACGGGGCTTTTGGAGCGATCGCTTTTGGCATTGGCACATCCCAAGTAAGAGACGTTTTAGCTTCGCAAACTCTGGCTTTATCGAAACTTAAAGTCCGCAAAATTGAAGTAAATGGCGAGTTACCTCCAGGAGTTTATGCTAAAGATGTTGTTTTACATATTATCCGCAAATTAGGGGTCAAAGGTGGTGTAGGTTATGCCTATGAGTATGCTGGTAGCACTTTTGAAGCGATGACTATGGAAGAGAGAATGACCGTCTGTAATATGGCTATTGAAGGGGGAGCGCGTTGTGGTTACGTAAATCCAGATCGTGTAACTTTTGACTACCTCAAAGAAAAAGAATTTGCACCTCAAGGAACAGCTTGGGATAGAGCAGTTGAGTGGTGGACAAGCATTCGTAGTGACGAGGATGCAGAGTATGATGATGTGGTTACTTTTGATGCAGCCGACATTGAACCCACGGTAACTTGGGGAATTACCCCAGGACAGGGAATAGGAGTCAGCGAACACATACCTACCCCTGATAGTCTGGTGGAAAGCGAACAAGCTCTGGCACAAGAAGCTTATCAGTATATGCAATTAACTCCTGGACAGTCTATCAAAGGAACAAAAATCGATGTTTGCTTCATTGGTAGTTGCACTAATGGTAGACTCAGCGATTTACAAGAAGCTGCCAAATTTGCTCAAGGAAAACAAGTAGCATCTGGGGTCAAAGCTTTTGTGGTTCCTGGTTCAGAAAAAGTTAAGCAAGCAGCAGAAGCAGAAGGCTTAGACAAAATTTTTACCGAAGCGGGTTTTGAATGGCGCGAACCTGGTTGCTCGATGTGTTTGGCAATGAATCCTGATAAATTACAGGGAGATAATATTAGCGCATCGTCTTCCAATCGTAATTTTAAAGGTCGTCAAGGTTCGGCTACTGGAAGAACTCTTTTAATGAGTCCTGCAATGGTAGTTGCTGCTGCGCTAAAAGGAGAAGTTACTGATGTTAGAGAATTGGTTTAGGATGTTGGTTGTTAGAAGAGAGGTGTCTTGGTAAGTATCTCTTGGTGCGCCTTCTCATGTTGTGATTGCTCGCGCGATCGCACCACTTCTTTGGCGAATTTCCTTGTCGCCCTTGGTTTAGTATAATTAAATACACTTACTGAACCATTAACTGGATATTGAGCGCAATTTCCCCAAAAAATTGACAACTAATTTAAAAGAACTTATACTAGTGTGAGTGAAAAAAACAAGGGACAGTAGTTCAGCTGGTTAGAATGCCTGCCTGTCACGCAGGAGGTCGCGGGTTCGAGTCCCGTCTGTCCCGTTTTATTATGCGCTTAAACGCCGTATCTAATATAAGGATACAGTAATTTATAAGTTGCAATTGTCTAGTCTTTTTCTAGTCAATAAGATAAATAGATATTAGTCTTTAAGTGCAAATAAACGTATTTATCTTCTAGTAATTTTCTAGTAATTGGTATTTTAGAATTATTTGCAAAATAAAGTTGATGTGCAAACTGCTGTATATGCTTATTAGACTTCTTGCAGAAGTATCGAGAGATATCTAAAAAAGAACCCAATATTTAATAATAACTCAACCATAAAGATCGAATAACTCATCATATATAGCAACAACTGACAATGATTATTTTTCAGAAATGCGTCTAATTTTTGTTTGATAAATTATTGGATTAATTTTAGTCACAGGTTTAGTAGAGTCTTATTTATTTTTCTGACCTAATTTAGGTCTTGTTCTCTTTTTTGTCTTGTTACCCTAAAGAATCTCAAAATCTTTACTCTAGGCTTTTTTTTCCAAGTTTTACGCGCTTTTTGATAAGGGTTAATTTATTTAATTGAGCTTGATGACACCTACAGAGATCGCTTGCTTAATAGATTTTCTCTAAATCTTGGAAAATACATCTATAACTATTATTAATCTTGTTTTTTCAAAATTTTAAAGTTTGAAAAATCTATAAAATTGTACGTAAGCTTGCTATATGTGATGCTAATTTATCTGTAACTTTTTAGATTACTACCCACATTCCGCACGTCAAAACGGAGCATAAAGCAATCAGAAAAATAATCTCCTAAAAGAGATACTAGAATCAGTAAAAGTACTGAATAATAAATAGTTCTCTTTAGTTTGAATAGAACTAAAATAATTGGTTCTCAATAAATCTAGTTTATTGAGAACAGCTAAACAACAATAATTGAATTAGTCTGACTTGAAATGATAAAATTTAATTAAGTAATTAAACAATAATAATAATTAATTAGCCAGATAAAATATAATATTTTAGGCAAGATGAAGGCAAGAAAGTTAAAGTGTTCTTACGATCTTTTGTTAAATTAACTACTTGTTTGATACCTCGTAAACAGACAAAGTGAATCCCTTGAAAACATTGAAATATCCATCTTAATGTAGGATTATCTGTTATTTTTCCCACTTGATTCTTGACTCCAGTTTTGGCTCTTTTGAGACAATTTCTCAGTTCTCTTTGACCAAGATTATAAACTAACAAACATAAAGACATTAAAAAGAGAAGTGTTTCAACTCTTGATGGTTTCTCGACAAAAAA
>NZ_LR213826.1 GCF_900659865.1 Hyella patelloides LEGE 07179 | reverse complement strand
TGACGAGGGTTTACCACTATTCTTTTGAGACTTCTTCGCTTCGCCGAAACCTTTCGCCATTGAGAATCCGATTATTGAATGGATTTTAATAGCATATTACAGCTTCATTTTTCTTGCGCTTACCCTGAGGGTTTATTGGTTAAAACCATAATTCCATGAAAATGATTGGGCATGATGACCCATTCATCTAAAATTAAATAAGGATAACGTTGAGCTAACCATTGATAGGTTTCAGCCACAATTTCACCATATTGATTTAATTGCATCGCACCATCAATAATCTCACCAAAAAAACATTGTCTTTGATAACAGCAAATGGTGACAAAATAATATCCTGCTTGAGAATAATCGTAGCCTGATAATCTAATAGATCGCCTGTGATGCTTGTCTGGGTTATATGACATAAAATCAAATTACCCAGTTGATTGTAAAAAGAAATCGCTCTTATTAAAAATAATTAATCAATTAGCTATAAAGGGATTGTTCTAAACTAGCCAAAACTTCTTTATCGACAAAAGGTTTGGTTAAATAGCGAGTTGCACCCAAATTATGAGCTAATTGACGATATTTATCGCTGCTGCGGGAAGTTAACATAATTACAGGAAAAGAAGTACCTCTTAATTGTCGGGCGCGACTGAGAAATTCTAAACCATTCATTCTGGGCATTTCGATATCGGAAATTGCAGCTTGAATTGTTGATTCTTGTTTTAATTGCTCGATTCCTTCTAAGCCATCACGGGATTGAATGACACGGTATCCTGCTTTGCGTAGAGCCGTAGAAAGAGTTTGTCTGATAGTGAGAGAATCATCGACTATTAATACTGTGGGTAGAGCAGGAAAAGCGATCGCTGGTGGTAAGCTAAGATTAGTATCGGCAATTCCTAACCATTTATCCACTAAGGCTACAGAGTTAAGTACGGGAATCAGACGACCATCACCCAATACCGTACATCCTATCAGAGAAGCAGGAGCAGCGATCGCTTTATCGAAGGGTTTGATGACTAAATCTTGCTCCATTAGTATTTGTTCGATACGTAATGCCATGATGTTTGTACCGTTGGAGAGTAGTAGCAAGGGGATTTTATAGGAGTTTTGCCAATCTCTTCCTGATAATGGTTTACTGGGGTCTACAGTACGAGGATAACGATAGGAAGATAGTAACGCTTCGGGACATATTGGGACTGGTTGTCCTTGCCATTCATAATATTTTTTCTTACCATCTGTTTGAATGTCTTGTTTATCTGCTAACACGATAGAGAGTAAACAATCTACGGGAATTGCTAATAAGTTTCCTGCGATGTTAAAGACCAATAGTTTAATAATGGTAAGAGTAAGGGGTAAGCGAATGGTGAAAGTAGTACCAGCATTTAGTTGAGATTCAACTTTGACCGTTCCTTTAAGGCTATTGATTTGTAGTTTAACAGCCGATAAACCCATTCCGCGACCAGCAAGAGTACTTACTTTATCCGCAGTAGAAAAGCCTGAATCAAAAAGAAATTCGGATAATTGATTTAAGGTTAACTTACTGGCATCATGAGCAGATACTAAATTTTTCTTGACAACAGATTGGCGAATTTTATCCCAATCGATTCCTTTACCATCATCTTTAATTTCAATATAGGTATGGTTTCCCTGATGATATGTAGATATAACGACAGTACCTTGAGAAGCTTTATTTTTATACTGTCTAATATCAGGAAGTTCTAAACCGTGAGTAATAGAATTTATAACTAAATGTACTAACGGATCGTAGAGTTTTTCGAGAATTGCTTTATCAATTAGGGTTTTTTCGCCTTGAAGTTGGAGCTTAACTTGTTTTCCTTCACGAATTGCCACATCTCTCACCATACGAGGAAATTGTGCTAATAATTCTCCAATAGGAAGCATACTAGCTTCTAAAAGGTTATTTTGCAGATTTTTAACTGTTTTTTGTCTTTTTTTCAGTATTTTATCAAATCCTCGATCTAAAAAAGCTAAATCTTGTAAACCTTCTCCTAACTGTGCCAACTCTTCCATAATGGTTTGTAGAGATGTTTTAAGATGTTGATTGGCTGGGTTTTGTGAACTTAATTGGTTATGTTGTAGTTTTGATTGCCAACTATCATTAGGTAGCTTATCAATCCAGAGTTTAAGATCTTGATTTGACTGTTTAAAACGGTTAAACCATTGAGTTAAAGAAGTTAAGGTATCGCGGTTTTGTTGGTTTTGCAGTAAAAAGCGGTTGTCTTGGGTAACTAATTCTCCTACTAGGTTATGCAGTAATTCCAAACGAGATGTATCCATCCGTATCCCTAAAGAAAGAGAGGGTAATTTATTAGTGGGTTCAGTTATTTCGGATATTGTTTCTACAGTTTCCGATGATGCAATAACTGTGTCTGTAACTTCTAAAGTTCGCTTGTCAACACGGTGATGGGATATGTTATCTAAACGGACATCACGAACGTCTGAGGTTTCCTCAGATGACGTGTCCTCCCAAGAGTATCTCTCACCATCAATTTTTTCCGCAGCAGGAAACATTAAGGAATAGACTTGCTCTTCTTTTGTTGCGAGAACAACCTCTTTTTCAGGAATAACTTTCGCTTCTTGTATTATTTCTTCTCCTGTTAACATTGCTTCATAGGTAGCACGAAGATTAGTTAACGCCTCTGTTCCAATAACAATAACGTTTTGAGGATTAGCTTGTAAATTGTCTAAAGTAGAATTAGCAATCTTCAAAAAACTATCGAGGTTTGATAATTGAGCTAATCCGCGAAAAATAGTTAATTGTGCTTTGATTGCTTCAAGAACTTCTGTTTTGTCTTTACTGGTTAAAATATCTTCTAAACGTTTTAAACTGCGCTTAATTTCTTCTCCAAAAGGAATTTTGACTGCAGATTGATTTTCTTTAGGTTGGCTATTTAATTTGGCTTCTAATTGTTGTAAGATAGGTTTAGCATCAGCGATCGCACGATGAGGGTTACTTTCTCCATGATGAATTTCTGTCATTAAAGGAGATTTTAAGCGATCGTAAGCTTCTAAGAGCAATCCTTCTAGTTCTAAATCAATTTCAATGTCGTCTTGATAGAGAACTTTAAAAATATTTTCTAAACCATGGGCAATCTTTTTGATATGGTTTAAGCCAACGCAGGCTGCTCCCCCTTTAATGGAATGAGCAGTACGCATCAGATTATGAACTTTTTGGGTACTGGAATCTTCTCTTAATTCTAGTAATCCCTGTTCTAAGGTTTGTAAGAGTTCTACAGATTCTTGAAGGAAAAATTGATAAGATTCACGGGGACGAAAATCAGAAACCATATCTTTTTTTAGTGGTTAGTTGTTAGTGGTTGGTTGCTCGTTGTTGGTTGCTCGTTGTTGTTAGTCACGAGGTTTAATTGAATTTAAGTAAGCATTGAGCTTGGGAGATAGTTCATCAATCATGGGCTGAGTTGTACTGATTTGTTCTTGAGTCAGTAAGTTACGAGCATAAGCTCTTCTAAGCCAGTGTCTTGTTTCGTTTAGAGAGCCTCTGGCGATATGTATAAAGCGTTTTTTGTCTTGATAACCAGATCTCCCATGTCCCTCAGCAACTCGCGCTTTCCTTGGCGGACAGAGCGTCCGCAGGGTCACTCGTCAATGTTTGCACCAACGCTGTCAGCAGAGCGAACAAGTTTTTTTCCCAGAGTGTCTTGAGAAAAGTAATCCCAATCTTTTACAATATTCCAAACTTCATCAGCTAATCTTTCCGACAACTGATAAACTCTCAAACTTGTAAAATTAGGCTTACTTCCCATAAACAAAAAAGAACAAACAACGAGCCACGAGCAACTAGCAACGAACAAAAAATTAATTCACTTTGAACTGAGTTACGCTGTCTTTTAACTCTTCTGCTACTTCTAGTAACTTATTAAAAGATTTTGCCGAAGCAACGGATTTGGCAGAGGTGTGTTGAGCAATAGTTTCCACTTCTTGCATGGTTTGAAAGACAGAAGCGGAAGTTTTTGCTTGTGCGGTGGCTGATTGTGCCATTTCTTCTACTAATTGCTTAATTTGACCACTAACTTTGGCAATAGAGGTTAGCTGTTGTCTAGTGGTTTCGACTAAATCTGTACCTGCAATTACCTGTTCTCTACCAACTTCCATCGCGGTAGCTACTTGGTTAGTTTCGGTTTGAATTTCTTCGAGGATTTGCTCGATTTCTTTGGTTGCTGCGGTAGATTGTTCGGATAAAGAGCGTACTTCTTCAGCGACTACAGCAAAGCCTTGTCCTTCACCAGATGTGCCGTTAGCTTCGATAGATGCATTGAGAGCCAATACATGGGTTTGATTGGCTAAGTCGCGAATTAAGTTAACTACGCGGGAGATTTTTTGGGAAGCTTCACCGAGACGTTTTACTTTCTGAGCAGTTTCTTCCACAGTCTCTTTAATAGTGAGTATACCATCCACAGTGCGATTCATAGTGCGATCGCCATCTTCTAAGGTCTGGTTGGCTTGTTGCACCATTTTTTTGGCGGATTGAGCATTATCGGCTACTCCGTGAATCGATTCGGTAATACCTTGAATATGTCCTAAAGCTACTGTAATTGCTTCTGCTTGACGGGAAGCATCGTTAGAAAGGTTATTAATATTATCTTCTGAGCCATGAACGGTTTCAATCACTGCGCCTGAAGTAGACTGTACCTGCATGACTACTCTTTGTAGATTGTCTAAAGTGGTGTTGAGAAATTCGGCGACAATCCCAATTTCCCCATCAGTGGCTTGTGCGCGGACGGTTAAGTTACCAGTAAAAGCATCTTGAATATCTTTAACCAATGTGTCTAGCTGATGCTGAATCGCTTCGGTTTGTTGACGCTGTTCTAAAGAGGCTGTTTCTGCTTTTTGTTTGGCTTGCTCTAACTGTTCGATAAAGCTAACGTGATCCAATGCGTATTCTGTTTGAGTAGCTAGTTCAGAGAAAAAGTTCATTTCTGATTTTTGCCAAGCTCTCGGCGCAGCACAGTGATGAGCAATTAATAAGCCATATAGTTCGTCATCTTTACGAATAGGTACAACTAAATTAGCTTTAACGTCGTATTGTTCTAGAGTTCGCATATGACAATCAGTCATTCCTGGTTCGTTATAGATATCATTAATTGCTTTGACTCTACCGTTGCGATATAAATCTACATAACGTCCTTTAAAACAGGGGTCTTCGATTCTGATATCTAATACTTTAACCCAACCTTCCCCAACAGATTCGGCGATCATTGTGCCACTCCAGTCATGGTTGAATTTATAAAATAATACGCGATCTGTTTCTAAGGCTTTTCGCGCTCCTTGGACAGTAATATTAAAAATATCTTCTTTTTTGAGAGATTGACGCGCTCTAAATGCTAAGTCGCCAAATAGTCTTGCTTTACCAACAGTTGCTTGAATTTTATCAATGTAACTTAATCTATCTACAGCGTATTCTACTTGAGTAGCTAATTGAGCAAAGAAATCAATTTCAGCTTCTTGCCATATTCTAGGCATAGAACAATGATGAGCTATGAGTAACCCCATCAATTCCCCATCTTTACGGATAGGTGCAACTAAATTAGCTTTAACATCATATTGTTCTAAAGTACGTATGTGGCATTCGGTTAAACCAGGTTCAGTGCGTATATTATTAATCGCTTTGACTCGACCACTCTTGTATAAGTCTACGTAACGCCCTCTAAAACAAGGGTCGTCAATGGTTTCTTCGAGAACACTGGGATATTGCTTATCCACAGATTCAGCAACCATAGTACCAGACCAGTCGTGATTAAACTGATACACCATTACGCGGTCGGTTTGTAAGATTTCTCTAGCTCCTCTGACAGTGGTGTTGAAAACTTCCTCTAAATCCATTGTTTGACTAGCACGGAAGGCAATATCACCAAAAAACCAGGCTCTTTTAGCCGTTTTCTTTTGCTCTTCAACAAAATTGATATAGTCTACCCCATATTCAATTTCCGTAGCTATCTGATTTAAGACATCAACATCCACCTTTTGCCAAGCTCTCGCATCTCGGCAATGATGAGCAATCAGTAATCCCATTAATTTATCTTTTTGACGAATGGGTACGACTAAATTAGCTCGCACTTTATACTGGTCTAACATTCTGATATGACAATCGGTTAAACCAGGCTCAGTGTAAATATCGCTAATCGCTCTAATACGTCCTGCTTGATATTGTGCCACATGGCGATCGCGAAAGCAAGGATCGCCAATAGTTTCATTGAGTACTTGAGGAAAGCCATCTGCTACAGATTCAGCGATCATCGTACCTGTCCAATCGTCATTAAAACGATAAACAACAACCCTGTCTGTATCTAAAACATCCCTCGCACCATCTACCGCAGTTTGCATCAAGACATCCATATTGGCAGTTTGACGAGTACGAAATGCAATGCTACTAATAAGCTGTCGTTGCTGATTAATCTTACCTTGTTCGTTTGCTAATACTTGAAGTTGACCAGAAAGTTGGTTTAGATTTGTCCCCAACAATTCTAATTCGTCTAACTGTTTGTCTCCCCAATTGTTTAACTGACCATTACCCAATTTATTAATGGTACTATTAGCGTCGGCAATGGCATTCGTGAATTTGCGGGTAAAGACTAAAGTAACAATTCCTGCTATTAATCCCGCAAAAGAGCTACCTAAAACCAAGCTACTAAAATGATTGGGTAAAATATGGCTTGCTCCTCCCACTACTGAAGCAGAAGCAAAACTTAAAGTAACTGTAATTAAAGCAATTTGATTTTTAAAACTGAGATTGCGCCACCAATTTTGTGTTGCTGATGGAGGCTGTGCTGTTGATGATAAAAGAGGAGATACAT
This sequence comes from Hyella patelloides LEGE 07179, assembly GCF_900659865.1. GTDB lineage: Bacteria > Cyanobacteriota > Cyanobacteriia > Cyanobacteriales > Xenococcaceae > Hyella > Hyella patelloides. The sequence continues at coordinate 23,080 of NZ_LR213826.1, read as the reverse complement.
CAGGAAAACTTGCTGATTTCCCTTGATTATTATTAACGATGTCAGGAGATAAAACGACTTTAGTGTCTCCCTGATAAAAACGATTTTTAAAAGAAGAATTAGACTGCTGATTACTATTCTGGGTCATCTCTAAAAATTTTGAGAATGCATAAGATACATCTTCATCTTTCCCAAAATTTCATAAAAGATATCTTTAACTTAATTTTTGCCAAAAATAAGGACGCTTAAAACGCTTCTTTAATTGCGCGCTCCGTTAGAAAGTTAATTATTCAGTCAAACTACCAAATACACCTTTAATAGCAGCGATCGCATTTAGGCTGCTACTCAAATGCCCTCTTTTGGCTCTGTACCTCAGTTAGGAGGTACTTCATGACTATTTTGTCGCCCCGTTATTTTATCCCAAAAACCATCTTTGGATTTAGAGCCAAACGATTTACCTGCCATCACTCCTGCTGTTTTTTAGGTTAAAGTAAGCTTTGAACTGCGCCCAAACTTAGGTAATTAATATTAGCAATACTTCCTTGAATAAATTTTGTCGGATTGTCAGATTCTCCTAAATGATTAACTACTAATACTGCTTCGTCGAAGTTTTGCTTTTCTGTATAGTTGTTGACAGTGACAATAGTCTTTAATCCTGCTTTGGTAGCAGCTTGCAAACCGTGGTGAGAGTCTTCAAAAACTAAACAATTTGACCCAGCTAAATTCATTTTTGCCAAAACATAATAGTAAATGTCAGGTGCGGGTTTTTTCTGAGGTACGATATCCCCTGCTGCTATGACTTCAAACCAATTAGGATCGAGAGTGTTTTCTAGCAAAGCTGTAGCATTAGATAAAGCACTAGTAGTAGCGATCGCTAATCGAATTCCTTGTTTTCTCGCTTCAGTAACGATCCGTTTTACACCAGGACGTAAAGGAATTGCACCTTGTTTGAGTAATGCTTGATAATACTGGTTTTTTAGTTGATGTAAATTAATAATGAAATCTGACATACTGTCAGTTGTAGGTAAAGTTGGTTGATAGCGATCGATATGATATTTAATTCTCTCTTTTCCTCCCGCAACAGTTAGTAAGTCTGCGTAAAGCTCTACTGACCAATGCCAATCTAATCCTTTTTCGGCAAAAGCTTGATTAAAAGCCACCCGATGACCATCTCTTTCGGTATTGGCTAAAGTGCCATCCACATCAAAAATTAAAGCTTGTAACTGATTCATAGTATTTTGTTCTTGGTTAGTAGATATTTCTGATTTCGTGTCTCTACAGTGGTTAGTTGTTAAGGCGTTGCTGAATCAAAGTATGATTTTAAAAATTAGAGCTTTTTTATAAATCTTTAGAAGGCAAGCGAGCTTAGAGCTTGGAAGCTCCGAACCCGATCGTTATTGATTTCATACCTCAAATCAGAAACGCCGTTATTACTTGCTATGCACTCTTCAAAATTATCGAGTTTTACTTGCTGATTATTGATTACTGTTTGCTTACTCCCAAACCCCACACCTTAATCTCCAACAACAGCTAAACCATTTAACAATCAATTTTACCCACTCACTTTACGATAATTTACATTGAAAGTGAATAATTAGTTTATGGTTACTAGATAAAGATAAACTGACTGAATATCTGGCAATATTTAGCAACATCTCTTGAGTAACATGACCGCTTTAACAAAATCCGATATTATCTCTAAAGTTGAATCAGGAGCTAATTTAACAGGAGCAGATTTAAGAAACCTAGACTTGTATGCGATCGCTCTTTCAGAAGTCGATTTAAGTAATGCTAATCTGTCTGGTGTTACTCTAACCAATGCTGACCTCAGCAAAGCAAATCTGACAGGTGCAAACTTAGAAAAAGCCGATCTGCGGGGAGTCAATTTAGAAAATGCTAATCTAACGAGAGCTAATTTAACAGGTGCTTATATAACCCGCGCCAATATCCAAGGGACAAATTTTGCAGATGCCAACCTCACAGACATTAAACTACAGCTAACGGTTTATAGCAAAACAACCCAATTTCCTGAAGGTTTTAATTATAGAAGTTCTGGTGCGGTGGGTCCTGGTGCGATTTTAAATGGAGCATACCTCAACACAGCTAATTTAAGAGGAGTAGACCTTACAGGCGCAAAATTTATGGGTGCGTATCTTAGTGGTGCGGACTTAACAGGAGCTATTTTAGAGGATGTTTCCTTGAGTGGTGCAAACTTACAAAAAGCTTTTTTGACTGGTGCTAATTTACGGAAAGCTCGCTTTAGTGGTGCAGAATTAAAAGGAGTAGACTTACGCGCAGCCGATCTCACCGATGCAGATTTAAGTAACCTGGCTAATATTGCAGGAGCAGACTTTAGTATGGTCAAAGGATTAAGCCAAGAAAATCGCGATCGCATTTTATCCAGCTTCCCCGCTCAAGATTTAACTACGTGGAATGATTACACTCGCTGTAATACAAAAGATAGTCTTTTGGATAATAACAAGGGATAAATGAGAGACGCAGTGACAGTTAGTTTAATTTTCAAAAATATCTTTTAAACTGACAATTAGATTGGGTAAAATATCTTCTCCAGATAAAGTTTCTGGATTATCTAATATTTCTAGTTCTTCTTGCTGACGATAAATTTCTACTTGTCGATCTTCAGGATTAATTAACCAACCCAATTTAACACCACAGTTCATATATTCTCTCATTTTATTTTGTAACTCATCTAGATCGTCTGTGGGACTTATAAGTTCGATTACAAAATCGGGATCGATGGGGGCGAATTTTCTTTGCTGTTTTTTAGTCAAACTATTCCATTTAGCAACTGCAACCCAACTTACATCAGGCGAGCGTACTGCACCATTGGATAACTTAAAGCCTGTAGATGAATCAAAAGCAATACCTAACTTGGTTCGATTGTTCCAATTCCAGATTTGAGCAGCTAAGCTAATATTGAATTTACCGCTTTCACTGCCTGTTGGAGACATAACTATTAGTTTTCCTTGAGGGTTAATTTCTAATCGCGCTTCGGGATTTTCTTGGCAGAGATGTTCTAAATCGCGATCGCTAATTTTATCGATGAAGGGTTTGAGGCTTAAGGTAATACTTGTCATAGTGATTTAGTAGATTGATAAATTGTTAGGAAACTAAATTTGTTTTTAAAAGTATTTATTCATCACTTAGTAGTATGTAATTTTATTTATTTTTTAGAAGAAATATTTTGAACTTTTGGCTCGATCGCTCTCATAATAATTATTACTTCTTTTAAACTCTTTTTACATAAATCCAGCCAGGAAGATAAGAGAACAAGTAAAAAAAGTAAGTGGAAACTCTGATTTTTATTGATTCTCAAGCGGTAAAAACACTTGTAACACCAGTTATGTCAAAGTTTTTATAGAACTAAATTAATAGTCTTGATTTTATTCTTCATAATTTATAATTCATAATTTACCATCATGCTCGATCTCGCTAAACTTGCAGGACAATTACCTGGTATCAGTCAACATTTACAAAAAGAGGCTCAAGCTTCTCTGCAAAGGATTGCTAAAGCGGAGGAGTTACAGCAAAAAGTTTGTACCAGACAAGAAGAGTTAATTAATACCTTGGAGAATTGGCGCGATCGCATTATTTTTGGAATAGCTACCCCTGTTGAGCCTTTGGATAGTTGTTTTGATATCCCTACACCTCCTTACAGTCATAGTGTATTTGCCACCGATGGCTCACAAATTTCTCCTTCCCATCATGAAATTGTTTATTGCTATTTGATTAATGTGGGGCGGATCATGATCCATTACGGACAGAGTTTGCACCCTCTGTTAGATAGTTTGCCAGAGGTTTTTTACGAAGCAAAAGACTTATATGTTTCTAAACAATGGGGTATTCGCTTAGATGAGTGGATGGGCTACCGTCGTGCTGTTTCAGAAGCCCAAATGCTGGCAGAAATGGCTTGTCAGTGGGTCTTACCTCCAGGAGCGCATCAAGATACTCCTAATTTAGCAATGGTGGATGGCTCATTGATTTACTGGTTTCTCGATGGACTTCCCGTAGAAGCCAAAGAGCAAATCTTACCGCCGATATTGGCAGCTTGGGAACAGTTGCGAAAAACTAAAATCCCGATTATGGGTTACGTTAGTGCTTCTCGTAGTGTGGAAGGAATTAACTTTTTACGTTTGCAGAGTTGTCCTTACGAACATCCTAATTGTGTTGCTCAATGTAGTGATTTAGAAAAATATCCCTGTCAAGTCATCGATCCTTTGCGAGATGCTACTTTTTGGCTGCAACGTCTCCAACCTGGACAAAGAAGCCCTTTGTATCGTAGTAATTTACGAATTCTTGATATGTATGATGATGCTCAACGAGTTTACTTTTGTTATGTCCATGTAGGATCGGAAGTCGCCCGCGTGGAAATTCCTGCTTGGGTAGCCGAAGACAGCGAATTATTTAATCAATCCCTCAGTATTATGTTGGGACAAGTCCATAAAGGTTACGGTTATCCTGTTGCATTAGCAGAATCTCATAACCAGGCGGTAGTTAGAAGTGGCGATCGCGCAAGGTTTTTTGCTCTGCTAGAACATCAATTAATCCGCGCAGGTATTAGAAATGTCGGTACTTCTTATAAAGAGGCTAGAAAACGGGGAAGTGTGGCTTAAGAAGGGATGAATGATGAATTATGAGGAATGAAGTAATATTTTCTTTCTGGTCGTGATTTTTATGTTAAAAGTTATATTACCCATATTTGGGAGGGTTGGTTAGACACGCCATTAATTTAAAGAATAAAGCAATAGATTTTGATTCGTGTCGTAGCCCACCATTAATAACTTTTTAATTTACTGTATTTTTTTTCCAAAATATCTGAAGAGTAACAAGCCAAAGATCGAAGTAGACTGACACTAATATTTGCATTATGGTGGGAGAATAAGCGATTTTATGGGTATTAGTATGGGTTGCGCTAACGTTCCACACACCCTGTAACTAAATTTCTAACTTATTCTTGATTCCTACTCATTTTTCCTTAATTTACGCAGCAGAAGATAAAACTTCAGATTCGACAACAGCGCGATAATAACCTTGTAAATGTTTGGTTGCAGCAGCCCAGCCCCATCTTTCCGCTTCTTGACGAGCATTAGCTCTTAATTGCTCTCTCTCTTCTTTTGCCTCTAATAAGCGTTTAGTAGCGGTAATTGCACCATTAGGATCGTCTACTTCAAACAGATAACCATTTTCTCCTTCGGTGACAATATCAGGAATACCGCCAGAGTTAGCAGCTACCACAGGACAACCCGCAGCCATTGCTTCTAGTAAAACTAAGCCTAAAGTTTCTGTGCGGGAAGGGAAGACAAAAGCATCAGCAGAAGCATAAGCAGAGGCTAATTCTAAACCCTCTAAGTACCCCACAAAATTAGTGTTTGTCTCTGCAAAGTGGGCTTCTAAAGCTTCTCTATTTGGCCCATCTCCTACTATGGCTAAACGTGCTTCGGGGATAGCTTCTAAGACTGGTTTAATCTCATCAATTTGTTTTTCGGCTGAAACGCGACCAACATAGAGTAATAAAGGACTATCGGGATTTCCCTCTGATAAACGCGATCGCATTTGCTTAGAAGCTAAACTGGGTTGAAACATTTCTGTATCCACTCCCCGTTGCCATAAATCCACTCTTTCAATACCGTGATTGACTAACTCATTAACCATTACTGTAGAGGTGCAAAGATTGAGTTTTGCTTGGTTATGAGTTGCTTTAAGAAATTCCCAGAATACTCCTTCTATTGCTCCTAAACCGTAATGATGCAGATATTGGGGTAAATGGGTGTGATAGGAGGCTACTAAGGGTTTATTGAGAGTTTTTGCGTAATAGATGCCTCCTAAGCCTAAAACTGCGGGATTAACGACATGAATTAAATCGGGATTAAATTTTTCAATAACCTCTTTTGTCCCTACAGAGGGTAGTGCTAACTTTAACTCAGGATATAAGGGTAAAGGTAAACCAGGAACACCGTGTATTTTCGCTCCTTTATATTCTGTCAGTCCCCCATCGGGAGCTACTACCAAAACGCGATCGCCATGACGTTCTAAATGTTCAATAGTATGACGCAAGCGAGTTACAATACCGTCTACTTTAGGTAAGAAAGTTTCTGTAAATAAGGCAATACGCATAAGAAGTTTATTAGGTTAAATAGAGATTAAGCTTCACAGTCTGTGACTTATCTTAAAATACATCAATTTGTCTTCAAATTGTCCCATGAAGAGGACAGATATTTTTTGTTGGTGGTTATTAGTTAAGGCGATCGCTAATAGGTCATCTACAGTTCCTTTAGCCGACCCCGTCATATTGGCTATCTTTAAGTCTTCAAGAATTACTATTGCGTGGTTTTTGCTGATTTCCCGAAAAATCTTCTGCAAATAGTCGTTACGAGTGTTAGTGATGCGGATGTGCAGTTTAGTTATTTTAGCTTTTAATCGTCTTCATCTATTTGAAAAATTTTCTTTCTTAGCTAATTTTTTTGGCAGTTTAGCTAATTTAGCTTTGAGTTTTTTAAAGATATTTAATAGTTCATAGTCTTTTTGATTTGATAGTGTTAGAAAACGGGTAATTCCTAAATCTCCGCCAACAAAAGAATTATGTAAAAAGTCTAAGTTTAAATGTTGCTCGTATCATTTTAAAGCGCATTCTGATATCAATTCAGGGCTTAATATCCTTGATAATTACTTTCTATTCTTTTTTTCTTCTACCAATCGGTTGGAGGAACAGGCTGTAACGGAAGATGATTCAAAGACGTAAACTAAATTTACCTCCATGTTCTTGTCAATCAGCCAAATGTAGCAGCTTAACAGCAGTTATCAGCGAAGTGGGCTTGTCCCTGTCGTAATTGGCTGGGGGGATTTTCAATTAGTTTTTCCCCTCTTTTTTTACCATTTCTTGACTCTGTTTACTTTTCATTATGCTTTCGAGTCGATCGTCACCCCTTGAACTATTTAAAAACTTAAAATTGGGGATATACATAGCTCGATCGAACATTTCATAATGTCCTTTGCCGTTTTCCTTGGCTCGATACATAGCTAGATCTGCATCCTGCAAAATTTGAGAACTGTTTTGGTAATTAGGAGAACTAATGGCGATGCCAATACTGGCACCAATAGTGACAGTAAAATCATCTATCTGAAAAGTTCCCTTGAGTTTTTCTAAAAGACGATTGACTACTATTGTAGTATCTTGTAGTGATTCAATATCATCTAACAGAATTACAAATTCATCTCCTCCTAAACGAGCCACTGTATCTTTATTTCTTAAACCTTCGGGAAGTAACTTGGCGACGGCAACTAATAACTTATCTCCAATCAAATGCCCTAAAGTATCGTTAATCTTTTTAAAGCAATCTAGATCGATAAAAAGTAAAGCGAACAGATAATTTGAATTGCTGTTCGTTTTTTGAATAGCGATATCGAGCTTTTTCATCAACAAAGAGCGATTGGGTAACCCTGTTAAACTGTCATGTAGCGAATTATGAATCAATTGTTGTTCTACTTTTTGGCGAGCAATAATTTCTTGTTGTAGCTTATGATTGATAAATTCCAGTTCATTTGTACGTTGTTTTTCATTTTGTATTTTTCGTTGTAGTATTTGATTGAGTTGATGAATCTCCGCTTTGGCTGATTGAAGAGCAAGTTGATTTTTCACTCTAATTAAAATTTCTTCAACCTGAAAAGGTTTTGTTATGTAGTCTACTCCTCCCTGTTCAAAACCCTTGACTTTATTTTGGACATCATCTAAAGCACTAAGAAAAATTATGGGAATGTCTCTGGTTTTGGGCTTCTTTTTCAGCTTTTGACATACTTCATAGCCATTGAGATCGGGCATTTGAATATCGAGCAGAATCAAATTGGGAATTATTGCAGTTACAGCATTCAAAGCAGAAGAGCCATTTCTGGCACAGCGAACTTCATAACCTTGTTTGCGAAGTATACCCGATAGTAATCGTAAGTTGTCGGCAACATCGTCAACAATCAAGATATTCTGAACATTATTGTGTTCTAAATTAAGATTATTGTTTTGTACGTTCATAGGATTGGGGAACAATCAAAAGCTAACTTGAAATAGTTTGTTGAACTAGATTGACAACATCATCAAAAGCAAAATCATCAATTTTCTTCTGAAGTGCTTTTGCGATCGAAGTATGTTCATCTGGTATTTGACTCAGTAAATCAGCAAGTGTTTTTTCGTCTAATACAAACGCAGCTTTTTCTAGTTGAGATAACCACTCGCGGGGCATTACATCTAGAGAAATAGACTCTAATGCCACATCAGATTGAATAGCCTCTGATTGAGCATTGGTAGCATAAACGTAACTGGCTCCCAAATATTGCTTTATTTTGTCAAACAAAACTTCTTCTTTAAAGGGCTTGCGAATAAAATCGTCACACCCAGTTGCCAGCACGATAGCTTTTTCCTCCTCAAAAGAAGATGCCGTTAAAGCAATAATATAAGTCCTACGATTTTCTAGGTGTGATCTGATCCGTTTAGTAGCTTCATAACCATCTATTATAGGCATCCGCATATCCATTAAAATTAGATGAGGCTGCCACTCTGACCAGATTCTAATTGCTTCGTCGCCGTTAGCAGCTTCTTGGATTTCAAACCCCATTGGTTCTAAGAGTTGTACAACTATTTGGCGATTTTCAGAGATATCATCAACTACCAAGATACGATAAATAGGTTGATTAGGTTTTAAACCCATAACTTTTTTGGTTGGTTTGGAGGACATTAGTTCCTCTTCAATTCCTGGTTCAGCAACAATGCTAAATTTTACGATAGTCCCTTTTCCTAACTCGCTGCTGACGCTAATGTCTCCTCCCATAAGTTGCACGAATTTACGACTGATAGGCAAACCCAAGCCCGTTCCTTCTTTTGAAGTTCTGCCAGTTTCGGTTTGAGTAAAAGCCTCAAATAGAGTATCCAATTCTTCTGGTAAAATACCCGCTCCAGTATCTTCAATTTCAAAGAACAATGTCTGATTATCTGTAGGAGCTTTTTGGACTCGAAGAATTACGCTACCTTCAGTGGTAAATTTGAGAGCATTATTAAGTAGATTAATTAATACCTGACGTAATTTCTGTTCATCAGTACGAATATATTTTGGTATGTCAGGATGACGCTCAAATAAAAGCTTTAAACCTTTACTATCAAATTTAAACTCCAACATTGTTTTTGTAGTATTAAGAAGATAGTGTAAGTCAAAGCTTTGAAGATTTAACTCAGCTTGTCCTGCTTCAATTTTTGACATATCTAAGACATCATTAATCAAAGCCAGTAAATGTTCGCCACTACGATTAATAATTGCTAGTTTTTCTAATTGAGATTGCGTTGCCGATTTATCTCGCTTCATAATTTGCGTAAAACCGAGAATCGCATTAAGAGGAGTACGTAATTCGTGACTCATATTAGCCAGAAATTCACTTTTGGCTTGATTGGCACTATCGGCTAATTCCTTTGCTTCTGCTAAAGCTTTATTTGTTGCTGCTAGTGCTGCTGTCCTTTCGGCAACTCGGTTTTCAAGTTCTTCATTTAATCCTTTAAGAGCCTGTTCAGCTTCTTTTTCCTTGGTAATATCTTGATATGCGCCAAGGATACCTATCACCGTTCCATCAGCATCACGCAGAGGCGATTTATTGGTTTGTACCCAAGTTTGCACTCCCTCGGCAGTGAGTACAGGTTCAACGATTCCCAGTTCGGCTAGACCGCTAGACATGACACTGCGATCGCATTCAATAAAGAATTGCGATTCTTCAGGCTTCCAAGCTAGATCGTAATCAGTTTTTCCAATGATTTCTTTGGGAGAATTTAGTCCTGCGACATTGGCAAACTTTTGATTACAGCCAAGGTACACAGAATTGATGTCTTTCCAAAAAACGAATTGAGGAATTGTGTCGAGTACAAGTTGAAGAAGTTGTTGAGACTGGTATAGTTTTTGTTCCGCAGCTTGGCAGTCGCTAATATCCACAGCAGTTCCAACAGTTCCTACTATTTTCTCTTGAGAATTTATAGAGGGTGTGTGTGTACTTTCAAGCCATCTGTCGCCCTCGTCCTGTTTAAAGATTTTTTCTTCAACCAATGTGCGATCGCCAATAGCTCTTTGCTCTAATTCAAATTCTTGAATCGTTCCTGTTTCTTGCCATTGAATTAAACAATACTCTAAATCAGACTTAAGCTCTAATGCACTTTGATAGCGATCTTCGGCATTTTTTGCCATTAGTTTCATCACTATTTGAGAAACTATAGGTGGTATAACGGAATTGATTTGGTGAGGAGGTTTAGGTTGTATTGCTAAGTGCGAATGAATTAACTTCATCTGCTCATCACAAGCAAAAGGTAATTCTTGGGTGATTAGTTCGTAAAACATGACCCCCAAAGAATAAAGATCGGTACGGTAATCTAATATTAGATTCATTCTCTCGATCTGTTCGGGAGAGATATATGCCAAAGTTCCTTCTAAACAATCGGGGTCTTTGACAGCAGAATTTTCCCGCGATAAAACTGTAGCAATGCCAAAATCAATAAACTTTAATTGACCAGTGTGAGGATTGAAAACAATATTACTGGGATTAATATTTTTATGAATCACATTAGCTGTATGAATCGCAGCTAATGCCTCGCTAATTTTTATACTAATCGATAAAAATTTGCCTGTTTCCCAGAGAATTCGATTGAACAAACTCTGTAACGATTTTCCCTGAAAATCTTCTAAAATTATCGCCAATCGATGTCCGTGTTGCTTAAGATCGTAGGCTTTAATTATCCCTGAAACATTTAAAGAACGTAGTATTTCATATTCTCTTCGATAATGAAAAATTATTTCTGATTTCGGCTCATTATCTTTTATAAGTTTAATAATTACTGAAGTAGAATCTTGTTCTCTAATTCCTCGATAAACTAACGAGTTAGCAGTTTCATGAATTTGTTGGATAATTTGATAACCGTTAAACATAATTGGCGATAAAACTAAGATAACTGTAGTTTAAACTAACTTTATTAGATATTAGATTAAGCTAGCTCATAAATTTAGTCTAAACTGGAGATAAATGTTGGGTAAATTGCAAATTCGAGCATGGCAAAGAAGTTTGTAAAATTTTAGAACAACATGATTTTGTTAAAGCCAGGCAATAAGGTAGTCATCTAATTGTGCAAAGGCGTTTGAAAAATTCTACTATTACTATACCTATTACTAATTATTACTCAATTCCAACTAGAATATGAAACTTGATTATTCGCCAATCAGAATTATCTAGATCTCTTTTTGAAGTGTAATACTTTGATAGTAGGATAGATTATGGCGATCGCTATTTAAGTTATTTTTGCTTGTTTGTGGTTCTTGAGTCACACAAAGACGTTTACACCAGTCACATCTTCGTGTTTATCCCCATCGCATTTGGGGTAAAGGGAATGCTAACTTAGCAAAGACGCAGAGAGTGTTGATATTGAATTAGATAAAGATGATATGAATGAACAGATTAAGTTATTTCAAGATAAAATTAATCATGATTTATATTTTGCAATAGCGAAAGAAAATCTAGAGATAGCGATTCAAGCTGATACGGAAATTGAGGAAAGAACCTATACGGGTGGTGGTTTCAAAAGAGCAACTGGTTTGGGTATCCAAGAAAATGAACTGTCTCATCAAGAACGTCATTTTTTAGAAAAGAAAATACATAAAGCAATAACTGTATCTGTTGTCTTTTCAATGTTAGCAATGGAAGCTGTTGTTAACTATTATGTGGTATCTAATGGAATTTCCAAAAATCAGATAAGACCAAAAAAGATAAGCCCAAAAAAAGCTGATTTAAGTTCTAAGTATGGCATCGTCAAACAAAACCCATTAAATGATACCATCATAAAAATAATTATGGTTCTTGAAAAGAGTAATCAACCTTATCATTTAATAAAAGATATAATATTGCAACTCCAGAAAATTTTAAATCATAGAAATAACTTAATACATTATAAAGCATACATATCAAGTGATGAAGATGAAAAAGACAATTCAATAAAAGCATTTAAAGATATCCTTAATATCACAGCAGAACAAACTCAATGGGAAAAGCATTTTAATTTACCTTCATTACAAGAAGCAAAAGAAAATATTAAAAATATTGAAAACATAATTAACACACTAAAGTCTATTGATTCTAAGGTTGATAATAGTTGGATAACCAATAATTATTGGTTGACATAATTAAATTAAGCCAAAAAAGTAGGGTGGGCATTGCCCACCCTACTACAATCAAATTAAATAATTATCTCATTGTTTAAATATCTAATTAACAACGAGCCATAAGTTAATTAATTATTTTTGTGTTAACTGGGTTAAAACCTTATTAGAACGCTCCACAAAAGCTTTCATTCCTTCAGCATCAAAAGCTTTTTGTGCCATCAATGCTAAATCATAAATGTGCAAGCACATCATGTTCACAAATTCAGCATTACTAGAGTTACCAGATGCATCCACGATTGAACCTTTATTGAGGTCAATAATGTTTTGAATTAGAGGATGGCTAGTATTAATTAACAAGATATGATTGTCAGGAAAGTCCATTGTTTTTTCTTGCATTAAGGCGGTCATTTCCTGTAGTCTCCGCATAGCTTCTGGTAACAATACCATTGCAGGAGGAGTTCCTTGTGCATCGTTAGATTTGATGGCTTGGGTTTTGATATTTACTTGAGGTTTATCGAGGGCTTTTTCAAAGATTTCTTTGATAATATCGTTACGAGTTTTATTAGTTGCAGGGTCAACTATTTCTTGTGCTTTATCTTCTTCTACTAGGGTATCATCTAGTTCAGAATCTACTCTGGAAAATTGCACATCGGTTTTTTCTCTTTCTAGGAAAGGGACAAAGTAATTAGTGTCAATAAAAGAATCTAAGAAAAGAACTTCTAAACCTTGATTTTTGTAGAGTTCTACATAAGTTCCTTGGGTAGAAGGGTCACTACAATAGAATACTTTATTTTCATGTTTCTCTTTATTGCGGTCTAGATACTCTTGCAGAGTAGTATAGGGTTCGCTAGGGGTAGTATTTTCTTTGTCGTCTACACTTTCCCATGCATCATCCCCTGAATCTGTTTGTATTTCTACCTTGGGTGCTTCTGCTTCGGCTTTAGCATCTTCACCATAAGTGGTGCGATAAATAATAAAGTCTTCTACTTGTTTGCGAAATTTTTCATCTTTAATACAACCGTATTTAACAAACGTTCCGACATCTGCCCAAGAACTAATATACTTACTGCGATCTTCGTTATAAATCGATTTTAGTTTCGCGCCAATTTTTTTCGTGATAAAATCAGCTATACGTTTCACAGTGCGATCGCTCGTTAAAGCACTACGGGATACATTAAGAGGAATATCAGGACTATCTAAGACTCCCCGTAATGGCATTAAAAAGTCAGGAATAATTTCCTCGCAACTATCACTGACAAATACTTGGTTACAAAACAGTTTCATCTGTCCTTTGGTAACATCAACATCGGGTTTTAGTTTGGGGAAGTAGAGAATACCGTTAAGTAAGAAAGGATAGTCTGTATTGAGATGTACCCATAGTAAGGGAGCTTCTTGGAAGGGATATAGATAGCGATAGAATTCTAAATAATCCTCGTCAGTAAGGCTTTGGGGTGATTCTTTCCAAATAGCTCGCTGTCTGTTAATCTGTTCTCCATCAAGAACGATTTTTACAGGGATAAAGTCGCAGTAGGTTTTAACTAACTGCTTAACTCTGGGAATTTCTGCATATTCTCCTTCCTCGTCTTGGAGATGCAGAGTAATAGTAGTACCGACAGCCTTTCTCTCAGATTCAATTAATTCAAATTCTGGTGAACCATCACAAGACCAATGGACAGCAGTTGCACCTTCTTTATAAGATAGGGTGTCAATTTCTACTTGCTTTGCCACCATAAAAGCAGAATAAAAACCCAAACCAAAATGACCAATTAAATCGCTAGCAGATTTTTCGTATTTAGTAATAAAGTCTTCTGCGCTAGAAAATGCTACCTGATTGATATATTTTTTAACTTCATCGGCGGTCATTCCGATACCATTATCGGTAACAGATAGAGTTTTTTTAGTAGAGTCTACCGCAATGGTAATTTTGGGTTCGGGTACTTCTCCGGTAGATTCTCCTGCTAAAGATGCCATCTTAAGCTTGGATGTAGCATCAACACCATTAGAAATTAATTCTCGTAAGAATATTTCATGATCCGTATAGAGAGATTTTTTAATAATCGGAAAGATATTCTCGGTATGGATCGTAATATTACCTTTTTCCAGTACAGCCATAGTTTCCTTAAGTTAACTCACAGTTATTTCACTATTCTAGCGATCGATTTTGCCTTATTTTGGTGGTTAATGAATTCTGAAGATTACACTACTTTCTCTGTTCGGATTTCTCTACCTGTAGATCGATTCAAATTAAGCATTCAATAACTTTTTACTGAGAAACTTGATGAGCAAGGTGAGATCGCACTTGAACTGACATTATTATTTTCAATTAAATCGTGACATTGGATTGGCGAAAACTCGTCTACAACATATTATTGACGAGCGATTTGACCGCAGCAGCAATTAATTTAGAGAGAATTTGCGCTGGGCTCGAAGGAGTTGAGTTCCTCTTGCTCAAACCCGTATTTCTCATTCTCAGAAATTAGCAAATCGAAAACTAGCGATCTCCTGAAAAGGTGTTTTTTGAATTCGCCAACAGTATCTGACTCAACATCGGTATTAGCTTTGTGAAATTTTATTAATCAATAATTGTCAATTATCCAGAGTAATGTTATCTATTTGCTCGTTATCAAATAGTAAATAAACTTTATTTTTCCAGCGTTACAAAGAGTTAAACTTGATATTAGTTAGATAAAAAATAAAAATAAAAAAAATAAAAAATGAACACTGATGAATTCAGCAAGCGTCAAAAGTATCATTGCTGCTTTTGTCGTCATTTTAAATTAAAAGGTTATAGGTGGGGTTACTGTGAATTACTTGATGTATACATTAAAGGAGACGTGGATGCTTGTAAAATGTCGATCCCTCCATTTACTTCCCAGCATCATGAAAAGAAAATCGATTCACAAACATAAATAACAAAAAACAACAATTTAGTTTGATTATAAAATAATACCAATTATTTAAACCAGCACCTGTGGTTGCAGAAACTTGAAAGATTGAAATCTGAAGATTGACTTGTTGGGCGTATTCTAGACAACGATTAACATCAAATTGAACGGAAGGAAGCAGGTCAATTTTGGTTAAGATCATTGGTAATAGATAACAGTTAAGACAAGGATTTGGGCTTTTTTTATTAATCAAAAATTTTTTTTATCTCTTCAGCTAATACAGGGAAAATGGCATAAATTCCGAATATTTCTGCTGAACTCCTAATTCTTTGATTTTGTTCTATCTAATGAAACCTATCTACTGATTTCAGATTTTTAGGTTTGAGCCATTTCCCAAAAAGTAATGCAAACTCCCATCGGATCGAGAACAACAAATTCTTTCACTCCCCAAGGTTTTGTTTCTAATTTGCCGTTAGGATGAATCATTGCTGCATCTTTATTTTGAAATTCTCGATCTAGTTGCTCGATCCCTTCAACTTGGATACGTAAGGATGTTCCTTCTGCTAAGTGTTTATCTTCATTCTGAATCAGAAAAATTTGGGTTGAATCTCTTTGAACAATTGCCATGTGAATTGGATCGCCTTCTTTATGGATACATTTAAAGCCAAGTTTTTGTTCGTAGAAAGCGACTGTTGCTTTTAGATCGTCGCCACCTGGAATTAGGGGACTAATACTTTGTAAAACTGGAGTTTGATTCATGAAATTAGATTATTTATTGTTGCCACCACTAAGAATTATAAAACCTGCCGTCTCTGTGAGTGAAAATCCAGACACCATCTTTGTCTTTTGCAATCAGATCGTCGTCAGGATAATCTACCGTATCTTCGGAAGTGCGATCGCCAATTTCTAGATAAACTACATCTGCATCTGAACGATTAAGCAAATGATGTCCATTTTCTTCTCCTGCTGGAAATCCTGCTGCCATTCCCGCTTGTAAAATCTGTTCACCAGCATTAGTAACTAAAGTAGCTTCCCCAGACAAAATGTAAATAAATTCATCTTGTTTAGTATGCCAGTGTCTAAGGGCGGAACTACTTCCTGGTTCGAGTGTTACCAAGTTAACCCCAAAATTTTTTAACCCTACTACATTTCCCAGTTTTTTCTTAATTCTTCCTGCTACTAAAGCTTGAAATTGTTGAGGATAATTGGAGCTTTTTTTACCAGATACTTTTTGCGGATCGATAATCATACATACCACTTCTGCTTTTTTCTATATAGTATTAATATTAGACTGAAATTAGAAATTATTGGGCAAGAGCAAAATAACCCAGTAGAGTTATCTTAGTTTTGGTTTCTTCTTTCTGAAAAAGATATTACATCCCATTTAGCTCAATCAACTTTACCATCTATTTAATTCCTAACAAAGCTATATGAGAAGCAGTACGATAAAGATTAATGTTACTATTTTTTGTATTCAATAAATGAATTTTCCGACATTGTTTTTTAATTTGTTGATAATTATTAAATACAGAGTAAGGATACGATAATCCATCCCCTTCGGATATTGTGTATCCTTTACCTTTTGTTTTAATTAAATGGGCAGCTTTCCAAAGACCTAAACATTCTAAAAAATACTTGGTTAATCTAGTCAGAAAAGACCCATGCCCTAGGTAATTATCATCAGAGATAAAAATAGACTTTTTGGCCACCCTAAGCATTTCCGAAACAGCAATTTCGGGATATCTAATATGATGTAATACCCCAAATTCACACACCAAATCAAATTCATTATTTTTAAAAAGTAAATTGGTTGCATCCCCAGGAATCACTTCTTTTTTACTAATACCTTGAGAATAAGCAATATTTCTTAATTCGGGAACAGGTTCTATACCTAAAATTTTTATTTCTGGTCGATATTTTTTAATGTATTTAACAGTCCTACCTGTACCAGATCCTATATCTAAAATTGATTTAATCTCTAAAAGTTCGAGAATAGAAAGCATGAAAGACAAAGCGAAAAAGTGTTCGTCGTTTTCATTAACATGAGTATCTTCATATTTTTGGGCTGTTTCAGCATAGTATTTTCTTTGAATACTAATTTCCTGTTCAGTAAAGTCTTTCATGCAATTATTCCTCTAACTATTTTAGGTTGATTAAAAAATTGGCTACTTTTATCAATTAAATAATAAATAAATGTTAAATGTTCTGACATTATTGTGAATAAATCGGATATACGTAGCTTTACGTATGGGAGTATCCCATTTATGCAACCCCCTAATTTCTGTTTTTTGTCAAGTGTATAAAAACCTTGGAAAAATGGTCATTTTAGCGATAAGTATAATTGCCTGATCGAAAAAGTGGGATGCTCCCGTTACG
This sequence comes from Hyella patelloides LEGE 07179, assembly GCF_900659865.1. GTDB lineage: Bacteria > Cyanobacteriota > Cyanobacteriia > Cyanobacteriales > Xenococcaceae > Hyella > Hyella patelloides. The sequence goes on along the minus strand of NZ_LR213826.1, from coordinate 5,655 downwards.
TATTAACGTCAAGACTCCGCGTACAAGCAGAGGGGTTCTGGGCTAGAGTGTACCTCACTAATTTAAAAAGGATTATTATCTTACTAAGTTGTAAACTAGTGTTTAACAAAGTATGATTATCTAGTCACTAACAATTAATTTTGGCTCTTCTGGAGCTTCCCGATACACTGACAAATCAAACCAGAAAGTAGTGCCTTTTCCCACTTCACTTTCGATAAATACTTGGCTGTGATGTTTATCAATAATATTTTTTACAATAGAAAGCCCCAAGCCAGTTCCTTCTAAGGTATGAACGCGGTTTTCAACACGGAAAAAACGTTCAAAAATAGCTTCTTTGTCTTCTGGGGGGATACCAATTCCTGTATCTTTAACTTCGATTCTGACATGAGAAATAGCAGTAGATTCTTCTGCTGTTACTTTATAAGCTTTAATGGTAACTTTACCTCCAGAATTAGTAAATTTAAGAGCATTACCGACTAAATTTGTGAAGACTTGCAATAGTAAATCGTAATGTCCTAAAACTGGCGGAAGTTCTTCTTCAATATCTTTGTGCAAGGTAATACCTTGATCTTTGGCATTAAGTTGGCAAGTTCTGAGGGTTTGTTCTACAGGTTGAATTAAATCCACTGCACTCATATTGTAGCTGCGAGAAGCTTCTAAACGAGATAAATCTAGAACATCATTAACTAAACGAGTTAGTCTGTCTGTTTCGTGGTTGGCTGTTTCTAAAAATTCTTTCTTTTGCACCTCTGTAAGATCGTCCCCGTACTCAGATAAAGTTTCAATAAAAGACTTGATATTAAATAGCGGTGTTCTCAATTCGTGGGAGACATTACTAATAAATTGGCTTTTAGCTTCATTGAGTTCTACTTCGCGGGTAATATCTTGAACGGTTAAAGCAATTCCTCGGATATTCTCTCTTTCTCGATCTAAAACTTTACTTAGTAAAACTCTGACACTTCTTCTTACTGGTTTGGTCAAATTAATACTAAATTCGTCTTTTGTAGGTAAATCTTTTTGTAATGAGGGTTTTTCGTCTTGTTCCTTATCAACTTGCCCCTTGGAAGCTTCGCCATCGATAACATCGTACAGAGGTTTGGTCAGTTTAACTGTTAGTTCCGAAGGGAGATGATGCAAAATATTTTGTCCTTTTACGTCTTTACCTTCCCAGTCAAAAATATGTCTAGCAGTGGGATTGACTAAGATAATTTGCATATCTGTATCAATTAAAACTGCACCATCGGCAATAGTGGAAACTAAGGTTTCTAATCTGGCTTTTTCGGAAGTTAATTCTTCTATATTTTGTTCTTCATATTTTTCTAGTTTTTCTGCCATTAAGTTAAAGCTGGCAATTAATTCTCCTAACTCTCCTCTAAGGGGTAGATTAATGCGCTGTTTAAAGTTTTTCGCTGCAATATTTTTAACTCCTACTAATAATTCTTTAATCGGCTTGGTAATCATCAAGGCATTAAATACATTACCCAAGATCACCATCGCCCAGATGGTAATAAAAACCGAAATAGTGACATCTCTCGTAAGATTAGAAGAAGCTACTATGGTTGCATTAGGATTGATGCCAACAGCCAGAACTCCCAAATAATTTCCGTTATGATGCAATGGAACAAAAACATCAGTTATTTCTCCATTTGGGGTTTGATGCTGACGAATAAAGGGTAAGTCGCTATGGGGAACATAGTCGCTTGGTAACTCAATGTGACGCTTGATGGTGAGGGAGTTTTGGACTTCTGCTTGAGAATAGGGAATGCCAAAAAAGATTTCTCCACTTCGATCTGCATAGATGATATAGCGTACACTGGATGTACTACGAAAAAATCTCCCAGAAAATCTGGCTAAACCTGAAAAGTCATCTTCTGCAATTAAAGGTGCTGTATTGTTTGCTAACAATAAACCCAAATCACTCCCAAAGCGATTATCATTCATCTTAGCATCCAGTTGAATGGTGTTAACCGCCCAAAATGTCAAACCACTCATCACCAGCGATACCACCAAGGTTGCTGCTGCCATTAGTTTCGTTTGGAGAGTAAATTCTGACCACCAACTAGCGATCGCATTTTGAATCTGGGTAAATGGAGTTAACAATGTCGGTCTTCGCTTTGATTAAGTTTTATTTCATATTTTTACACATATCAGTTTACCAATTAAACCGTAACTAAGAGGGTAGATTTGTATCAGTAGCAAGTAATTGCAATGATTGTTTTGATTGTAAAATTATAAAGCTTCTTATTTTGTGCCATCAGGCAAGCGTCAATAAGCTAACAAAATCGGTTTGACTGAGAAGCGGAAACACTACATACATATGGGCATTGCCCATTTTATCCATAGCCTTGATATCAGAAATCAGAAATCAATCCAGGTCAATCAATAAAAGCGAAAATATTTAAATTTAAGATATTACTAAATTCTTTTAATCGGATTTACTTCTATACTTAAGCCGATCGTTTACTTTTTATAAATGGTATTACTTTTAATTATATGTAGCTTTTCCTCTATTTAAAAGATTATAGTCGCTAACTAAAATCATAACGCCATGAGACAACGCCTAATTTTGTTAATAAAAAACGATCGCTTTTTGAATAAAGGCGATCGCTATATGCTATAGTAAACAGTTACGTTTAAACTATGCTAAAAACTAAAACAAAACCTAATACTGCAGCAAAAACTATCAAAGCATAGAATTGAGCGCGACCAGTTTCGAGATATTTTAGCCCTTCACCACTAAGCAAAGTAGCCAAACCAGTTAAGTTAACAGCACCATCTACTACGCGATAGTCTACTTCCATAATTTGTCTGGCTAAACGGCGACAACCGACGATAAATACGTTGTAGTAAATTTCATCGAAATACCACTTATTAAGGGATAGTCTGTAAAGAGCAGGGTATTTCTTGGCAATAGCAGCAGGATCGATTTTTTTCGCCCGATACATCAAATAAGCAACAATGATACCTACAGTTGCAATGGCAACAGACAATCCCGCCATAATAGCAAACTCTTGAAAATCAAAGGGTTCAATACCCATTTCGGAAACAATTTCTCCTGGAGCATGAATGAACTCTTCAAAGTAATTTGCCCAAGGACGACCTATCCAACCCAAAGCAAAGGAGGGTACTGCTAAAAGTACTAAAGGTAGTGCCATAGTTAAAGGAGACTCATGGGGAGATTCATCATGTCCGTGGGTTGCGCCTTCTTCAGCATCCATTGCACCAGGGCCAAAAGCAACACCCGCAGAGGTTAATAATTGCTGACGAATTCCCTCATCGTTTCCGCGAAACTCTCCTTCAAAGGTCATAAAGTACATACGGAACATATAGAAGGCAGTTAAGCCCGCAGTTGCCCAACCAACACCCCAAAGGACGGGATTAGCAGTAAAAGCTTGTCCGAGAATTTCATCTTTAGACCAAAAACCAGCAAAAGGAGGAATCCCACAAATAGCCAAATTACCAATCAAAAAAGTACCCGCCGTGATGGGCATATATTTTCTTAATCCGCCCATTAAACGCATATCTTGAGCTAAGACTGCATTATGTCCTACCACCGCTTCCATACCGTGAATTACAGAACCAGAGCAGAGGAATAGCATTGCTTTAAAATAGGCGTGGGTCATTAGGTGGAATAAACCAGCACTGTAAGAACCTAAACCCATTGCCATCACCATGTAACCCAACTGGGACATAGTGGAGTATGCCAAACCCTTTTTGATATCATTTTGAGTCAAAGCAATACTTGCTCCCAAGAAAGCAGTAAATGCTCCTGTCCAAGCAATAATAGTCATTGCAGTAGGCACAGACTCTAAGATAGGGTAAATTCTGGCGATTAAGAAAACCCCCGCAGCTACCATTGTTGCAGCATGAATGAGCGCGGAAATGGGTGTAGGACCTTCCATCGCATCAGGTAGCCATACGTGGAGAGGAAATTGTGCCGACTTCGCTACAGGTCCCAAAAAGACTAAAACGGCAAATAAAGTAGCTAAACCAGCAGATAAAGCTCCAGAAGTAACTAATTCTTCTAATCTTTCCCCGACAACGGCAAAGTCGAAGCTACCAGTAGCCCAGTATAAACCGAGCATCCCTAGCAATAGCCCAAAGTCACCCACGCGGTTAGTGACAAATGCCTTTTGACAAGCATCCGCAGCAGCTTTACGGTCATACCAGAAACCAATCAGCAGGTAAGAACACATCCCTACTAATTCCCAGAAAATGTAAATCTGTACCAAATTAGGGCTAATAACAAGCCCCAACATTGAAGAACTAAAAATACTTAAATAGGCGTAAAAACGCACGTAACCAGGATCATGAGCCATATAACCATCGGTATAGATCATGACCAAGAAAGCTACAGTGGTGACAATAACCAACATCAAAGAAGCAAGATGGTCAATTGTATAACCCACTTGTAGATGAAAATCTCCTGCTGATGCCCATTCAATAGCACGACCATAAGTTTCATGTCCGTGAATTTGACTCCAAAATAGGGCAAAAGATAGCACCATTGCGGTGCCAATTATAGAAACAATAAAGACAGCAACTATTTGTCTGAGGTTATTAGTTGCTTTGTTTACAGATATTAAGCCGATTCCGACCAGCATTGCACCCAGTAAAGGCAACACTGGAATCAACCAGGCATATTGATAAAGCTGTTCCATTCTATTTGTCTGTATAATAGTACTGATAACGTCATCTCTTAACTTAGCGTTATCTGGAGGAAAACAGTAATTCACAAAGAAAGCCAGGCTTGCTTGCTAACTCTGCAACAAGCTTTTTTAATTAGTATTTAAGAACTAAAATTTTCCTAACCCTGTTTTCTTTATAATCATTGTATATAAGGAATAAAAAATTATCGGTCAGTCTTAGAGTTTACTCCAGGAAGGAAATGATTCGACTATTGTCTTTACTCAATAGCCAACAAGCTCAGACAATAAATATATTTTCTGCCCAAGATAAGTTAGGATCGTTTAAATATAATATTTACTACAAGATATGGTATTTACTACACAAAATTATTAGGCTTAGCATATTTACAATAATGCGTAATATTTTGGTTTCTATGACTAAAAATTAAAATAATGTTTTTATAATTGAAAGCTTTCTCTGCAAATAATTGTTTTGTACTGTTACCACCTTAGTACTATTGAATTAAACAGTAACTATATATGCTCTTGAGCTTTGTTTCCTGATTTATGTTGTTATATTAAGTAATATTCAAGGTGAGCTTTCTCGATATGTTTCCCATTAGTACTAAACCATAGCTCTTTAATAAAGGAAGCTCACGAGCCTTATGTCAGAAGCTTCATACATTTCATGTAATATAGAACTTACGCATTGACAAAAAATCACTGTCATGGATGCTAAACGGCAAAAGTATCTGTAAGATTACTTAAAATGTATTCGCGAATTACTAAAGTGAATAGATTCCTTTGCAATTGATACCAATTAGAAATTGAGCTATTTGAACGCATTTTTTCCAAACGAATAAATGCTTGAAGTGAACAAAATATGTGTGTTTTAATTGCACAACTATTTCGTACCATAAATCGACAAATACCGCAGACTTGCTTAATGGCACGATGAAATGCCTCAATTCCCCAGTGTTTATCATGAATGATGATAAATTCTTGACGAGAAACATGAGCCAATTTT
>NZ_LR213825.1 GCF_900659865.1 Hyella patelloides LEGE 07179 | reverse complement strand
GCACATCTCGGTTTGGATTTGTCTATACCTGATAATATTATTTTGTTATTTCAACCTCCTTACTGTCAGTAACGTTAATCCGATTGAAAGATTGTGGAAAGAAGTCAAAAAATTCTTGAAAAATAAAGTCTTTGATTCCCTAGATTTTTTAAGAAGAAAACTAGCAAATATCTTAGCTGAATTTACTCAAGCAGATATCGCTTCCATTACGGGATTTGATTTCATTTTCGATGCATTATCTGTAGCTGGACTTTAGGAAATTGGTATAAGTATGCTTAACTGCACCAAAATCAACTAAAAAAATCTTGCCATCATTGCCCAGAATAATATTATGCGGTTTCAGATCGCGATGAATTACGGATGGTTTTTGTAAGTGAAGATAAACCAGAATTTTTAATAACTCAATAGCGATACGTTTAACTTCTGTTTCGTCGCCACGCCAACCATTAGTCACCAAAGTAGCTAAAGATTCACCTTCAGCTAATTGTTGTGCAATATAAAAAGTTTTTTCCGTTTCTGTATCTACTTGAAAATAGTCTAAATAACTAGGAATAGCAGGATGATTTAATTGTTTGAGAATTTGTGCTTCTCGTTCAAACAACTCCATCATTTTCCACTCAGTCATCTGCTGAAAAGAAAAAGCCTTGAGTGCGATTTGTTGCTTCGTTTGTAAGTCTTCTACCCGATAGGTAATACCACTATTGCCTTCACCTAAAATATTAATAATTTTATATCTATCCGCAATAATTTCTCCAAATTTGTGCTGCAAAGCCATAAAACCAACAAGACTAACAGTAAACCAATTACAAATTAGCTAATGATGATTCGTCTGGCTGTGATTACAATCTTGTCTGTTTTATCTTCTTAAAGCTCTAAGCTCTAGGCTCGCTTGCTTTTAAGTTGAATGCAGTAGACCAATACATCTAACTCCCAAAGAATATAGCGTATTAGAACTTCTCTTACGCAACGGTAGAAGAGTTTTAAGTCGTTCGGTAATTATAGATCGCATTTGGTCTTTAGAAGAGCCTCCCGAAGAAGATACAGTTAAAGTTCATATTCGTGGTTTAAGACAAAAACTCAAACGTGCTGGTGTGCCTAGTGATTTCATTGAAACTGTTCATGGTTTGGGATATCGTCTTGGTAAAAATCCACTTTCGATATAGGTTTGAACGCAAAACGTTTTAAAATCGATCGTTAAAAATTTCCGTATCTTTTACCCAAATTCTCTACATAACGGCTAGCTTAGAAAGTAAAGTTTTGTCTAGAGGGCTTTCTAAGTTAAATGTTATTCGATCCTGCCAATCTCTCTTATTGGATATTTTTGGGTATTGGGATAGCTTTGTTTCTGCTAGTAATCATTTCAGGTGGTGGAGATGACGATCTCGATTTAGATGCTGATGTAGATGCCGATCTCGATCTGGATGCAGACGCGGATATTGATGGTGATGGAGATTTTAGTACCTTAGCGTTTTTAGGCTGGTTGGGTTTTGGCAAAGCTCCTTTAATTCTGCTGTTGGCGATAGATTTTAGCTTTTGGGGCTTAACTGGTTGGATACTCAATATTGTAGTAGGCGGTTTGACTGGTAGCATCCCTACTAATCTGATTGGTTTAGGTGGTTTAATCTTACTAATTTCCTTGAGCATTAGTTTATCTATTGGCAGTTTCTTTGCTCGTCCTTTAGGTAAAATTTTTGCATCTTTTGGTGAAGATATTAGTAGCGATCGCTTGATTGGTTGCGTGGGAAATGTGGCATCTAAACAAGTACCTTATGAGGGTAATAAAAGTATTGCTCAAGCAGATATTCTCGACCCTGCTAACAATTTAGTAACAGTAGCGGTATGTTTACCTTCTTGGGCGCAAGAAATACCTGTAAATGGTCAAGAGGTTTTAGTTATTGAACAAACAGAAAAGTACTATTTGGTGATTAAAAGTGAAGGATTAGATCGAGAACAATGGTTGAATAATTACCAGCAAGACACCAATTAATTGTTAAGTAAAAAATATATCAACTTATTTTATTAAGGAAGTAATTATAATGCTATTTTGGTTAACTTTAATTCAACATTTATCTTTAGAAAATACAATAACCCCAACAGCAGTTAATAATATAAGTAATCTAAAATTTGTCTCTGCCAAGGAAAATAATCTGATGATACAAACTATTACAACTCAACCCATACAACCAAAGCTAGCGCAAATGAGTGGTGCGTTAATTATTCCTGGCGTAGCTGGGGTGATTCTGTTATTTATTTTATTGAGTGTCTTTGCTTACACTAGGGTTTATACTATTACTCCTAACAACGAAGCTTTTGTGAGAACAGGAGGGGTAATTAAAAAAGATAAAATGGTAATTCTCAATGGAGGATGTGTTGTTTTACCTGGTTTTCATGAAATAACTAGAGTACCTCTAAGAGAAATTTCTATTGATGTCGAACGCACTGGAAAGTTAGCAGTTAGGACTCAAGACTATTTACGAGCTAATATGCGAGTGACATTTTATGTCTGTATTAATGCCAATGAACAAGATGTTTTAACCGCAGCAGCTAGATTATCCAAACAGGGTAAAATTTCTGAAATAGATATCAAAGAAGCATTAGAGAAAAGAGCCGATGATGCGATTCGTGCAGCAGCTAAACGTAAAAGTATTGCCGAAATTGATTCTGATAAACTAGGCTTTGCCGATGAAGTTTTAAACTTGATTCAACAGGATTTAAAGAAAGTTGGTTTGACCCTAAATAATATAGCGATTTCAGAAATTGAAGAAAGCGATACCTACGATGAAAACAACTTTTTTGATGCTCAAGGTGTTAAATTAAGAACCGAAACTATTCAGCGTTCTATCAAACAAAAAATGGAGGTAGAATTAACTACCAATCAAGAAAAGAAAGAATTAGAACTTAATACTCAATTAGCCATTAAGCAACAAGAATTAGCTGCGGAAAAACAAGCCTTACAGATTACCCAAGAAAAAGAAAATGCCAATCTCAATCAACAAAAAGAAGTAGAGTTCCTCAAAGCCAAAACAGAAAGAGAAATTCAAGAAGCTCAAGACCAAGAAATTGCTAAAATTGAAAGGAATAAGATTTTACAAGATAAAGTAGTTGAAGAAGAAAAAATTCAGCAAGAGCTAGCAGTACAGCAAAGTAGAATCGAAGCAGATATCGCCCTAGAAGAACAAAACAAAGAATTAAAAATAGCTCAAGCACTGCAACAACAAGCAGCAGAAGTAGCCGAAATTAACCGTCAAAAAGCCGTAGAAGAATCAAAAATTCAACAACAATTAGCAATTCAAAATCGACAAATTACAGCCGATATAGCTTTAGAAGAAAAAAATAAAGAATTAAAAATAGCCCAAGCACTGCAACAACAAGAATCAGAAGTAGCCGAAATAAATCGTCAGAAAATTGTCGAAGCATCTCGTTTAACTGCTAAAATAGAAGTCGCTCAAGCAGAACAAACATCACAAATAGCTCAACAAGAAGCTGCGATCGCAATTTCCGAAAAAGAACGGGAACGCTTTAATACCGAAGCAGAAAGAGCGCAAGCAGAAGCAGCCGTTATTACCGCGACAGAAATCGAACAAGCAGAAAGAGAACAAAGACTCTCTATCATTGCAGCAGAACAAGAAGCAGCCCAGCTAAGAATTAACGATCAAAACGTGGTTGAATTAGATGTTTTTCGTCGTAAAAGACAAGCGGAAATTGCTCGTCAAGCAGCCGAATTAGAAGCAGAATCGATTCGCACTTTAGCAGAAGCAAATCAATACAAAGCCTTAGCAGAAGCAGAAGGTAAAAAAGCTTTAATTGAAGCTGAAAACTCCCTCAATGATGCTAACAGAACTGCGGAATTAATTAAGATGATTTGGCCAGAATTAGCAGGAAAATTACCAGAGATCATGCAATCCCTTGCTCCTCAACCTGGAGTCTTAGGGGAAACTAAAATTTATGCTTTTCCTGGTGGAAATAGTAGTAGCGGAAATGGCAATATAGGAGATATTAACAAGTTATTACTTTCTACCAGTGGCTTGTCTTTAATTGAAACCTTACTCAATGAAGGTAATTTAACTTCGTTACTTACTGTTTTAAAACAGCTTTTAAGTTCATCGGAAACACCTACAAATCAGACAAGTATTTCAAAAATCAACCCAACACAACAAGATAATCAGAATTAATTTTATTAATTGTTAAGGGTTTCAGATGCGATTTCTTTTGAGTTAGTTTAATTGAGGCGATCGCTCACATATCATAGTTTAGTTTTTCTATTAATTTACTAACTTTTTGATATTCATTTAATTGATTTTGTTGTTGATATAATTCTGCTGCCTGATGATAATTTTGTAGTGCTTTTTGTTTATTTCCTAAATAAGAATAGCTATCACCTCTAAGAAAATAAGCATTTGCATATTCAAGATTTAATTTAATGGCTTTACTACAATCTTTGATAGCTTCAGCATATTGCTTTAATTGATAATAAGCACAGGCACGTCCATAATATGATTCTGAATTTTTATTTTCGATTTGAATCGCTTTGCTATAGTCTTTAATTACTTGATGATAATTTTTTAATTCTAGGTTTGTTATAGCTTTATTTGTATAAGCATCAATGTAATCAGAATCGATAAATAATGCTTTATTGTAGTCTTTAACTGCTTGTTCGTAATTTTCTAGATCGGCATAAATTGTCCCACGATTACAATAGGCTTGTGCTGATTTAGGTTCTTTTTCTATAACTTCATTGATATCTTTTAGTGCTTTTTCTAAATCTCCCAGTAACAGCCAGCAGCCAACTCTAGTATGATAAGCATCAGCAAAATCTGGATTAATTTCTATTGCTCGATTCAAATCTTGTATTCCTAATTCAATTTGATTAATAGCTGTATATATTCCACCTCGATAAAAATAAGCTTTCTCGTTTTGTGGATTAATTTTAATTGCTTGAGTAAAATCTTCAATACCTAATTCTATTTGTTGTAATTTGAGATAACAAAAACCTCGTTTAAAATAAGTTTCTGAATTATTTAAGTTAAGTTTGAGAGCTTGAGTATAATCATAAATTGCATTTTGCCAATCTTTTAAACTACGATAAGAATCTCCTCTCGCAACATAAATTTCTACATTATTAGGATCGAGACGTAATATCGAACTTAGATCGCAAATGGCAAGTTGATATTGCTCTAATTGAAAATAAACTATACTACGATTTTGATAGCTAATTGGATTATCTGGTTGTAATTGAGTAGCTTGAGTAAAATCTGCAATCGCTTTATCTAATTCTAGTAGTTCTAGATAAATAATCCCACGACCATTATAGGCATCATAGTTATCTGGCTCGATTTGTAAAGCGTTATTATAATCCTTAATAGCATCTGATAAATTTTGTGCTTCTGCTTTTTTCCTTCCTCGTTTAATAAAATCTTTTGCTTTCATTGGTTTCAAATTAGCATTCCTAAACTTTTCTTAAAATACCCAAAGTATCTAATAAACCTTAAAGAGGATAAGTTTCATCATCTCTGACTAGATCGAGTAGATAGTTAAGTCTTTCAACAGCAAGATCGTAATCCTGTTCGCTATTAATAATTAAATAGAGAGCAATAGCAGCTTATTGTGTCTGTAATTCTGATTCTGAGGCAATATTAATCATTTCTCCAGTTTCCCTTATTATATTCAGTATGAGTTAAAATTGCGATCGCTAAATCAAGATATTAAAAATATAGATCGAAACAAGTTGCTAGATAAATTCCAAGATATAAATAGATGAGTATTTTGGTGCAGATGAAGTTTAATTTAAAATAATCTGTTTTCTACAGCAACAAAATAAAGAACAAACAAAATGACAACAGCAAAAATCGGAGTTATTGGCGGTAGCGGTTTATATAAAATGGATGCGCTAACGGATGTAGAGGAAGTAAAATTAACCACTCCTTTCGGCGAGCCTTCTGATGCTTTAATAGTAGGTAAGTTAGAAGATGCTACTGTAGCCTTTTTAGCCCGTCATGGACGCAACCATCACTTATTACCTTCAGAATTGCCCTTTCGTGCCAATATTCACGCCATGAAGCAATTGGGGGTAAAATACATCATTTCCGCTTCCGCAGTAGGCTCTCTCAAAGCAGAAGCCAAACCTCTTGATATGGTTGTTCCCGATCAATTTATCGATCGCACTAAAAACCGTATTTCCACCTTCTTTGGTGAAGGGTTAGTGGCTCATATTGCTTTTGGCGATCCTGTATGTGATAAACTAGCTGCTATCTTGGGGGATGCAGTGGCTAATTTAAACTTACCTAACGTTAATCTGCATCGTGGTGGTACTTATGTATGTATGGAAGGTCCTGCATTTTCTACCAAAGCAGAATCTAATTTATATCGTAGCTGGGATGCAACCGTAATTGGCATGACCAATCTTCCAGAGGCGAAATTAGCCAGAGAAGCAGAAATTGCTTACGCAACTCTAGCTTTAGTAACAGACTATGATTGTTGGCATCCCGATCATGACAGCGTAACTGTAGAAATGGTAATAGCAAACCTACAGAAAAATGCTGTTAACGCTCAAAAAGTAATTCAAGAAACTGTTAAAAAACTAAATGCCAACCCTCCAGAATCTACGGCTCATTCTGCTTTAAAATATTCCATACTTACACCCTTAGATAAAGCGGATGCTGCAACGAAAGAAAAACTACATTTACTCTTGCAAAAATATCTTTGACTTGACTAGCTTGTAAAAAAGTTCAACAGAATTTAATATGGATTCAAGTCATATTGGACAATTCGAGCTTGATTTGAGGCATGGAAACCCTTCCAAAACTGTATACGGAGTTAGCCGATTGGTGGTATATTCTTTCTTCTCCAGAAGACTATGCTGAAGAAGCAGAGTTCTACCGCCAAGCAATTATCTCAGCCTGCGAACTGAATCCCCTAACACTACTAGAACTAGGTTCTGGAGGAGGAAACAACGCCTCTCACTTAAAGCAGCATTTCGAGATGACATTGGTAGACATTTCTCCTGAGATGCTGGCAATCAGTCGGGAATTGAATCCAGAATGCGAGCATATTGAAGGAGATATGCGAACGGTTCGACTAAATCGTCAGTATGATGCCGTTTTTATTCATGACGCAATAGACTATATGCAAAGTGCCTCAGATCTTCGCAGTGCAATCGCTACAGCATACTCTCATTGTAAACCTGGTGGTGTTGCTCTATTCGCACCAGACCACACGTTGGAAAGCTTCCAGCCTGGTACGACTCATGGTGGTTGCGATCTCAACAATCGTAGCCTTCGGTATCTGGAATGGACATGGGATCGAGAACCCAATGAGAATACCTATATCTCTGTTATGGTTTATGTAATGCGCGAGAGGGATAAATTGGTTCGTTGTGTCGAAGAGCGTCATGTATTTGGCTTATTCAGTAAAAATGATTGGCAAAGATTCGTTACTGAAGTAGGATTTAAGCCTCAATCAATACCCTTTAAGCATAGTTCTTTTGAAGGAGACTCACGGGATGTCTTTTTGGGGTTGAAGCAACGAGAGTCAGGCAAAATGACTTCTAAATGAAGTTTGAATTAACTGCTTTATAAAATTTACCCAAAACTAGACAAAGACGATTTGCTAAAGAAAATATTGAATTAATTTCAACACTGTATAATCTGAATTACACTCTTTTTTTCTTTTAATATGGCTTCTGCAAGAAGTATCTTCAATTCTGTAGGAGCATAAAAACTTTTTATTAATCCTATTTTAGTGGAGACGTGATATTTTGCGTCTTGAGATAATTTTATCTGAAATACTTAAATTCTTAATACAAATATGCTATTTGGATAACGATTGTCCGCCGAGCTAAAAATCATGTTTGTAAGTTATTTTTTGTATCTCATATTACTACTGTAAATAATTTAGGATTACTAGAAAAAAAATGGGTTTCAAGAAAATACTTAAACTTATTAGACGTGTTTTTTTAATAACCTTGACTATTATCTTAGTTAAACTTCTGATTCCTCTTCCACGTTATCAAACATCACAAAGCAATAATCAAATACAAGGTGTGTGGATGACTCATATCGGAACATCGTTTCTGAGTTATGTCACCTTACTAGATAATGCTTTTCATCAATTATCTCGTTTAAATTTTAATCGAGTTTATGTCGATGTCTATAACGGAGGAGTAATCTATCCCAGTCAATATGCTCCTAGAAATTATAAAAGATCTCTTCCCTTTACCGATCCTTTAAAAGCAGCAATTGAAGCAGGAAAAAGCCAAAACTTAAAAATTTATGCCTGGTATGAACACGGCATGATGATGTTTCCTGATGATAAATTGGCAAAAGAACATCCTGATTGGTTATTAGCCACTGCTGATGGTCAGACATTTATTGAAAAACATGTTTGGCTCGATCCTAATAATCCCGAAGTAGCTGAATATTTTACTAATTTATTTTTGGAAGTCGCCAATAATTACCCCGATTTATATGGTATTCAATTAGACGATCATTGGGGAATTCCGCAAGTTTTTGGTAATAAAGTTGATGCGATGAATCAGTTAACTCAAAAAGTTTTTTCAGCTATTAAAAAAACTAGACCAGATTTAATCATTTCTCTTTCTCCCAATCCTTATAACTTCGCCTATAATAAATATTCTCAAGATTGGTTGGCTTGGGTAAAACAAAGGTTAGTAGATGAAGTAGTCGTACAAGTTTATCGTCCTACAACTCAACAAGTTACTGATAGCTTGATTAACGCAGGATTAAATACAGCACAGCAATATGTTCCTGTTGCAGTGGGTATCTATACAGGAGATCTTTACACTAAAAAATCATTAACAGAAATTAAAAATCAAATATCCGTGGTAGAAAATTCTAACTATGGTTATGCTTTATTTTGTTGGGAATATCTATTTACGCCTTTGAAGAGAGGAAGTCTCGCAGAAAAAGAAGCCATTTTTATCGAACAAAGTTGATTTAAGAGCTAGTTAACTTATATTAACTATATTCAATCATTGTAGGCTATTACCTATTACCCATTAACTTCCTCCAACAAATAACTTTTTCGTGCCGACCCTACTTAACAAGGCAATTAATGTTAAATTAGTTACCTATGTATTTAATATTAATAAGCTTATATATTTGCAATTATGAAATCTTTGCTCTTAACATTACAAGCTGCTGTCAGTGAAGCTTTAGTGGCTGCTTTTGGGGATGAATTGGCAGATACCGATCCTTTAGTAGCTGCTACCAACAATCCAAAATTTGGTGATTATCAAGCCAATGTAGCTCTATCTTTATCGAAAAAGCTCAAAATGTCACCAAGAGCGATCGCAGAAAAAATAATCGCACATCTACAGATAGATAGTATATCAGAAACGCCTCAAATTGCGGGGCCTGGTTTTATTAATTTCACCATCAAACCTTCCTACCTTGCTAGTTTACTAGGAGAAGTGCAACAAAGCGATCGTTTGGGTATTGAACAAGTAGAGCCAATCAAAAAAGTTATTGTCGATTTTTCTAGTCCCAATATCGCTAAAGAAATGCACGTGGGACATCTACGTTCTACTATTATTGGTGATAGTATTGCCCGTGTTTTAGAATTTTGTGGTTATGATGTGTTGCGTCTCAATCATGTAGGTGATTGGGGGACACAATTTGGGATGTTAATCGCGTATCTTAGAGAAGTTTATCCTGAAGCTTTAACTACTGCTGATGCGTTAGATATTGGAGATTTGGTAACTCTTTATAAAAAAGCAAAAGTCCGTTTTGATGAAGATGCCGAGTTTCAAGATACTGCAAGAAACGAAGTCGTTAAATTACAAGAGGGTGCAACCGATAGCCGTCATACTTGGAAGCTATTATGCGAGCAGTCTCGTCGTGAATTTCAAGCAATTTATGACTTATTAGATATTGAATTAACTGAAAGAGGCGAATCTTTTTATAATCCTTTTCTCGAAAATATTGTTCGAGAATTAGACAAACAGGAACTATTAGAAAAAGATGCTGGTGCAAAGTGTGTTTTTCTTGAAGGCTTTACTAATAAAGATGGTGAACCTTTGCCTTTAATTGTGCAAAAATCAGATGGTGGTTTTAATTACGCTACTACCGATTTAGCTGCGATTAATTATCGTGTCAAAGAAGACCATGCAAACAAAATTATTTATGTTACCGATGCAGGACAAGCTAATCACTTTGCAGCAGTTTTTCAAGTAGCGAAAAAAGCTAACATCTTACCTGAAAGTGTAAAAGTGGTTCATGTTCCTTTTGGTTTAGTGTTGGGAGAAGATGGTAAAAGAATTAAAACTCGTTCTGGTGAAACTTTTAAGTTGAAAGATTTATTAGATGATGCTGTGAAACAAGCTCGTAAAGATCTTGAAAATAGACTTGAAGAAGAAAAAAGAACCGAAACAGAAGAGTTTATTCAAAATGCTGCTCAAGTAGTCGGGATTAGTGCGGTTAAATACGCCGATCTCAGTCAAAATCGTACAAGTGACTATAAGTTTAGTTACGACAAAATGCTATCTCTTAAAGGAAACACCGCACCCTATTTACTATATGCTTATGTACGTCCCCAAGGTGTGAGTCGTAAAGGGAATATTGATTATTCTCAGTTAAGTTCAGAGAATATTGTCTTAGCAGAAGAATCAGAATTAACTTTAGCTAAACACCTCTTACAACTAACAGATGTAATTAAAGAAGTGGAACAAGATTTGTTACCTAATCGTCTATGTCAGTATTTATTTGAATTAAGTCAAAAGTTTAATCAGTTTTATGACCGTTGTGATATTTTAAAAGCAGAAGAGCCTCAAAGAACTTCCCGTTTGATTCTCTCTGATGTAACTGCAAGAACTTTGAAACTAGGTTTATCTTTATTGGGTATTCCTGTTTTAGAAAGAATGTGATTAGTCAGTCATTAGTTATTATTCGTTAGTTGCTGGTTGCTGATTATTGATGTGTGTAGGTTGGATGATGTCAGTTATACTCAAAAGTTACTCTTCTAGTCTTTTGTCTGGCTTTATCCAATACAATTATCCACTATTCACTCGGCTGCTTTGATTAGATATTTATTAAATCAGTACTAACAAGGATGTATCTTTACTAACTCAAAAGATTATAATTATTATGGCAATAAAAATTATTTTTTAAAATCAAATAAATAGGCGAAACGCAAAATTTTTTCCTAGAGAGTCTTGCAGTTTTTCTGATTTTTTGATAAATTTTTTTTTATAATGGGAATGGTGACGCTTATCAATAGATGCAAATACTCCCATTATGAAGAATTAAAAATAGACTACCATTAGCGATCGCATAAGTCAACCCCTTTTTACAATTAGAAACTTAAGAAAAAATTAAAAAAATTTGCGACATCTAATTAGCAACATTTATCATTGTTATCGCTACCGATAACCAAAAGCTTACTAAAACCCGAATAATATTATGAAGCCAAGGGTGCGTTGCCTATGGTTTTCCAGGCGTTGAATCAAAGCATTCAATCATGTCAATTATCTCATCACCTAATTATGATTTTCTGACTCGGTGACTCCTCTACAGACGCGAAATAATAATTCTCTACATTAATTAGAGTAGATTTTTTGTTAAAAACCTACCCTTGATAAAAATTGCCTTACCCTGTCTATACTTCATTCTGGATGAACTTCATGTAGGAACAGCCTCTCCTGGGCGTAATTTTGCCCATTTACCCGTCTCTCTGAGGAAGCTTTGACAACCTACAACATCCCATTCCATTTCGATTTCATCATCATGGGTGCGGATATTAACATTAATAGTAGGCTCTTTAGCTTCAAAGTCTGGATTTTCCGTTAAGTGGAGTTGTTGGTGTTGTCCCTCTACTGCATGGTAAGTCTGACAGCGATCTACAAAGTAGCAGTTGACGCAAATACACATAAGATTCTTCTCCCTGTGTGCTTTTAATCCTAATACTTGTTAATTTAGCTCAGACTAGGATATATTTAAACGTTTGCTTAATTTATTTTTTGAATGACTCTCAGAACAGCCAGTTTATCACTTTCATTTCCCGATCTTCCTTGCGATCTAGATTTATTGCCCACATCTGCTTATCTAGTGGGAGGAGCAGTTAGAGATGCTTTGTTAGGAAGAAAAGGAGCTTATGTTGATTTAGACTTTGTTGTTCCCGAAAAGTCAGTAGAAACAGCACAACAGATTGCTAACTATCATCGCGCTGGGTTCGTAGTGCTAGATGAAGCGAGACAGATTGCTAGGGTGGTGTTTCCCCAGGGGACGCTAGATTTTGCGCTACAAGAAGGGGCTACTTTAGATAAAGATTTACGTCGTAGAGATTTTACCATAAATGCGATCGCTTATAATTTTTGTCAACAACAAGCGATCGATCCTTTAGGGGGTATTCAAGATTTACAACGGGGTATTATTCGCATGGTATCCCCAGAAAACCTCAAAGACGATCCTCTCAGATTATTAAGAGCTTACCGTCAAGCTGCCCAGTTAGGCTTCCAGATTGATAATGATACTAGAGAGCAAATTCGTCTGCTTGCGCCTTTAATTACCAGAATAGCAGCCGAGCGAGTACAGTCCGAGTTTAACTATATTTTGGCTCACGATTTAGGTAATAAGTGGTTACAGTACGCTTGGGAAGATGGTTTGGTAACACCTTGGTTTCCTACGGTAGATCGAGAGAAGTTTGCTGAAATTGAATCGGTAGCTATTAGTGCCAAGTATTTGGTTAATAAGTGGCATAATTTTGGGGAAAACTGTCCCAAATGGTTATATTTAGCCAAACTAGCTACTCTAGTTACTCAAAAGCCCGAAATTGCCGAATCTGAGTTAGAAAAATTAAAGTATTCGCGATCGCATATTAAAGCGGTAACGGCTACAGTCAAGCATCTATTATACTTGCAAACTTTGACTTCTCCTCTAAGTTTACGGGAGCAATATTTCTTTTTCTTAGAAGCCAAAAAGGTTTTTCCCATCCTAGCTACTAGGGCGATGACAGTGGGAGTAGATTCGGCTATTTTGATTCCTTTAATTGAGCGTTATCTGGATAAAAATGATTTGGTAGTTCATCCTCAACAGTTACTCACAGGTAATGATTTACTTCAAGAGTTACAGCTTCAGCCTTCCCCGATTATTGGATATCTTTTAACTGAGATTAAAATTGCTCATATTGAAGGTAAGGTGAGTAATAAACAAGAAGCTTTGGAATTTGCAAGTGAGTTGTTAAAAAGGAATTGAAATTGGAGTCATACCAAATCCGTTTAGTAAAACCCCCAATAAATATTCAGTGTAGAGACGTATCATGATACGTCTCAGAGCGGGTTTAACAGTTTCATATATAAACTGGTTATGTAATTCGGATTTGGTATCAGTAGTAGGAGCGAACGCTAATCCCCCGCTACTATTTGTAAATTTTCTACCTCTTGAAAATACGTCAGTTCAACAACAACATAAAGTTTTAGCCTTTCTACGAAATAATGATTGTTTTAGTTTACAAAAGAATAAGGCTTTGAATCTTCGTCGAACTCACGTTCATAAAGAGCCTGGAAAGAAAAGAACGCAGTGAGGTTAAAGTCCCATGTTGCGTTCTGAAGACGATTTGGGTTGGTAACAACCTAGCTTGGTCTAAGCCTTTTTAGTGATTGAGATGGTCTAACTCATCCTACATGGATAATCAGCAGTAGTATTGATCGCTTATAGCTTGGTTGTTCTGAAAGTTTTGGCATATATCATACGTATTTCCATATGGATCTTGTACTACCCAAGACTTAACATATTTTTCTTGACTATTTATTATTCTTGATGCTGCTTCACTGCCAAATTTGTGAGCCGCACCACCAAGAGCTGCCAGAATCAATGTCTGTAAAACTGTACCAGTTTGCTTGATCGCTTTAGGGGGAATTTTTTGTGCAGCAGCATGATTATTGGAAAAACATATTGAAATGAAAAAAATTTGAGATAAACTAAACAAAAAAACTGATTTTGTGAATTTTGTTTTCATGATTAAAATGTTTTCACTGTTTGAGTTGACTAATTCTCTTAAGAACTAACTTAATCTTATGGATTTCCCAGAAGACAAACATCTGAAAAACGTCTTGAATCTACTCTGAACTAAAGACATAAAGACCATCTAACTTTAGTTGATACTCTAGGTAGATTTCCTTACGACTAAAGTCTTCCATCTAAAGGGGATACAACCTAGCTAAAGCAAGCCCTGTATATATTTCATTGCCTTCAAACCTTTTTGTTAAAATGGCAACTTATTGAGAGTAGTTAGCATTAATTTTTCGACCCATAACCAACGTATATCTATATAGAACACCCATGTTGTACCATATAATCTCGTCCAGAAATAACTGTGTCTGAGTCGATTTTGATTTTCAATTTTTAGTCTGTTAATATAACGTGAGTTCGGGTTAAATTGAGGCAGATAAAACAAATTCATCAATAGCAATAAATGGCTTTTTAGAACGATGGCAATATGCAACTATCTTCACTACTAAGTAGATTTTAAAAAATTGGTCTAAAATCTTCAACGGAAACAAGACAATAACAAAGCTAATAATACTGCCATATTTTACTTGGCAAATAGTTGAGATAAGTCTTGGAATGCCTTGAATTCGAGAGCATTTCCCGACGGATCGAGGAAAAACATTGTGGCTTGTTCACCAACCTCACCTTCAAATCGGATGTACGGTTCAATCTTGAATCTGATATTTGCGTCAATGAGCTTATTACGCAGAGCTTTCCAATCATCCATTGTTAAGACTATACCAAAGTGAGGAACGGGGACATCTTGCCCATCAACGGGATTTTGATGTAGTGTATTTTGAGAAGAATCTAGAGACGGTTTGTAATGGGCAACTATTTGATGTCCATAGAGATTGAAATCAACCCAATCGTCTGCACTACGACCTTCGGGACATCCGAGTATCTTTCCATAAAATTCTCGTGCTTCTTTGATGTCACGAACTGGGAATGCAATGTGAAAGGGACGTAATATACTCATAGTGTCCTCCATTGTAGAAATCTCTTTGATAAATTCAGATGGTATTATACAAAATCTAAGTTTTGTGCAAATTTGGCTGAAAAAATCAAATTTTTGGGCTAATTTTGGCATTGTTTTTCAATCTTCTGCCGATGGTTAGTAGAAAACTAATCGTTAAAACAGTAATTCCTAGGACTAAAAAGCTCCAACTCCAAGAGCGAATACTACTATTAATTATGATGGCTTCGACGATCGACGGAGGCAGAATTAACCCTGTAATAATCAGGATTGATAAACCCAGCAAGCGGGTACGTAATCGTTTAAAAATTAGTCCCCAAAAAATTCCCAAAGGTGCAAAAATCACTATGTAGTATAACAGAACATAAAAGAGATTACTATCTACATTAAGAGGCATTTTCTCGGCAATTGTTGAGAAAACTGTCCAAAATAGGGCTGCTTCTGAACCTAAATATAAGCTTTTTACATTGTTTACATTATCAAGATAAAATTTTAATCTAAGACCATTATAGGCGATCGCCAATTGATGAAATTCGGTATCAGTAAAAAAGTTATTAATTCTAATTTCTGGTTTTTTACCATTGGTTCCTGTTAAGGGCATTCTCACTCTAAAAATCAATGCATCACGCCATTGAGAGATGGTAAAATTGCGCCAAAGATGATCGTAAGAAAGAGAAACAATTCTGGCTGGTCCTTCTTGTTGAAAATTAGCGGTAGCTATTTTAGTAAAGATCGTAAATTGTGAGCTATTTTGAATTTCTTCAGTTAGTTTAGTTGCAGGTGATGTAGTTTGCAGCCAATGTTTACTATTGACTTCTATTGCTGTATTGCTTGCTGGAGTTCGAGATTTTCTTTGATTATCTAAATTAGATAAATTGTTGGTTAAATCAGAATAGGTTAATTGCGAATCGTTAAAAAGATAAGCCGTGATTAAATTTTCAGGTTGGTTGGTTAATGTCTTGCAAAATTTATTAGTTGGCAAAAGCTGTTTTATTTGTTGTGGATCGAGAGCATTTTTAGTAATGCAAAGAGAGGAAACTTTTCCCAACCAAGGTCGATCTCCTAACGTTTCGTTACCAATCATCAAATGGAATTTAGGATCCCAATTACTCAATTTAGTACTATCTTGGACTGTAAGCAGCATAAAAGTCATCAAGAAAAAATATAACAGCCAGAAAATAGTTAAACTCTGTAAACGAATGAAAGGAACGTTAAATTTGTTGAAAAATAATAATTTATGAGATAGCTGCTGATTGAAATTTTTAAACCAGAAAAAAATAATTCCTCCCAGCAATCCTCCAGAGCTATTAGCTAATACATCTGATAAAGTGGAATTACGAGAAATCAAGAAAATTTGACATAATTCAACAGTCAAAGTCAAACATAAGCTTACAAGAAAAACTAGAGTAGTGACTTTATACTTAGCATTTACTCTTGGACTCAGAAAAGCAGCCAATCCCAAGCCGAAAGGAATAAACAAAAAAATATTAACCACAAAGTCATTAAGATTAGTGGATTGTTGAAAAGTAGAAAAAATGTAGCGAAAAGATAAATTATAAGGAATCGAAAAATCAAAAGGAAGTAGGGTGACTCCTAAAATAACTAAAACACTAATCGTAGTTACAAGATGAGCTTTCTTTTCCAGAAAAAACAGTAATCTACGACACAAGTTGCGATCGCTATTCATAGTAAGATTAATATTAAACTAAATCAAGGTTAACTAATAAACTTAACTAGAAAGTCCAATAAATTACTTTTTTATACAAAATTAAGCTTACAAAAAGAATCATGTTCTACGATTAAAACAAAGTGAGTTATGTGAGGAGCGATCGTGCAATTTCAATTTCAATTTCAAGTAGTGTCAACAGTAATATACCTAACCGCTATTAGTACTCTAGGATTTAGTTTGTTAATAGAAGAATTAAACGCCCAAACCCAAATACCTACTCAAGAGCGTCTTGACATTCCTATAGACGATCAAGCTCGTTATTTAGGAGGTTTAGAAAGTCGATCTGCTACTCAATGGGGTTTTGTAAGTGGCAACAGAGCCGAAATTGCTGAAAATTATCAGCTTCAAGTTTCTGATTCTGAAATCAAAATTACCGAACAAAAACCTCCAGAATGGAGAAATACTGGCGACGATCCTAACTATTCTGTTCTAGTAGATGTTTATGAGTTTACTGAAGAAACAAGTAGCCCCGAATTTCAATAAAAATCAGTATAAAATTATCTCAAGTGTTACTGAATAACCTTAAACTTTCCATAGTTAGTTCTCAGGAACAATCTTTAACTTTTCTCTAATCTTTCTAAAGAAATTCCTGCTGCGGTTTTTACCTGGGGATGGCTATCTTTGACCAGAAAATTTAAAGCAGAAATACTTTTTTCACTTTTCAAATTACCCAAAGCTTCTGCTAGTCTTTGCCTAATTAACCAATCTTCAGAGTCAGCAAAACGCAAAATACTATCTATAGCTTCAATTGCTTTAATCTCTCCCAAAGCAGAAATAGCAGCCTGTTGTAAAATCACCTCATCTCGATCTAAAGCCTCCATTAGTAAATGTTTAGCTCGCTCATCTTTTAAATTACCTAAAGACACCGCAGCACTAAATCTCACTAACCAACTATCATCTTCATAAAAAGCTCTGACTAAAGGCTCAAATGCTCTAGTATCCTCTAAATAGCCTAATGCGCCAGCAGCATCCGCCCTAATGCCATAATCATCATCGGTTTGTAATAAGTCAACTAAAATAGGGTAACATTCCTCAGTGGGCTTAACTCCTAAAGCAAATACCGCCATAGAACGCACTGGCAAGATATCATCGTATAACACCTTTTTGATTAAGGGTACAGCGTCTTCTGGCGCAACCTTCCTTAAAGAAACTAATGCCAATAAACGATCGCGAGAATTGTCACTTTCTAACTGCGTAGCAATCTTTTCAAGATTAAGCTGGTTCATGCTATAAAAATTTATTAAAACATTTTTTCTTCTCTATAAGATATAAGATAGCTAAATATTTGCTTTAAGGGTGTAATTTTGATGAAGTCACGCCCGTCATCGAGTTGTAAGCATAACTACCTACACACTGATAAATATACAGCCCATTTTTGAACAACGCCGTAAATCTTATAATCAAGTTCATTTAGTTGCAAACATTCGATAGATAACTGCTGTTGCTGCACTATTATCTCTATTTCCAATACTGCGAAACCACTCTAAGCCATTAGTCAGTCTTGTTTTATCTAAATCTAACTTAGCTACAATTTGAGGTACTGTAGGAGCTAGCCAAGAGTCTATATAAGCAATAAAATCCTGTAGTTTTTGTCGATCTTTATTGCTGTAATGATGAAATGGCAAAGTCTTATTTTCTATATTTTTAAATCCTGCGGAGATTAATAAATTACCTAAAGATTGTCCCATATAGGGATTCCCTCCAGACTGTAATAACAACTCACACAAACCATCTTGTAAATATTGATAATTCTTTGAGTGAGGAGTAACCAAAATAGTGCGATAATCGGTTTCTGTAAGAGTAATTGTACCTCCAGGTTTTAAAACTCTTTTGGCTTCTTGCAGTACTGATAACGGGTTAGTTAAATGCTCTAAAAACTAAATAGCGTAAATACGATCAAAAGTATTATCTTGCCAGGGTAATTGACTAGCATTACCTACTTTTAAATCTGCATTAATTAAACCAAGACTATTAAGATGTTGATGAGCGTATTCAATTTGTTTTTCCTCTAAATCAATACCAGCTATTTTTAACCCAGGAAAAGTTGTGCCTAAAATTCCTAAGACTGCTCCAGCACCACAACCAATTTCTAGTAGTTTATCCCCTAATCCGTACTTAATATCTCTCAGGATTAAATCATTGCGCCAATATTCTGCTTGTTCAATTAAACGCTCTTGCTCTGTATTAGAATAACCGTGAATATAGTCCCAAGATTGATTACTCATCTTCTAAATAATTAGCTATTTCGATTAAGTTTTGGTCAGGATCGCGAATGTAAATAGATTCGATCTTTCCGTTTGCTCCAGTTCTTTCAACTATACCCAAAACGGTCGCAATTCCACAATTTTGACAATGTTCTATTACCTGTTTTAAAGGGGTTACCGTAATTAAACAAAAATCGGCAGAGCCTGGTGTAGGAAGCTCGGCTTTAGGTTCAAACTCTCGATTAACTTGGTGTAAATTAATTTTTTGCCTGCCAAATTTTAAGGCTTTTCGGTTATTGCTGAAAGTTATTATTTCCATTCCTAAAACCTGCTGATAAAATTTACAAGTTTTGTTGATATCTGTGACAGTTAAAACAACACGATCTAAATTCGTAATTTTCATCAGTATTTTAAAAATAGAGAAATCATTTGCTTTGGTTTCTTTACTATGTCTAAATGGAAATCTTTGGTTCTTGCAAGGGTTTAGTCGCGATTTCTTCTCTTTACATCTTACTTAAAAACAATGGCATCCCAAATAACTTTAGTATCTGCAAACTGTCTAAATAGTGTTACTTTACCATCAACTAGATCGTATACATGAGCAGCATCAGAGCGAAATGATTTTCCACTAATTTTATGAACACCTTCATAAAATCCAATAACAATTACGGAAGTACCAGCATCTAAGTATTCTTCGATTTTAAAACTCCAAGATTCCCAATCAAGATTAAATGCTTTAAAAACATTATCGATGACTGCATCTGCACCATAACTAATTGAGCCATTAGGAAATCCTTGATTTTGAATCCATTTCAAATTAGGATCGCATATCTGCCTAAATGCTTCATAGTCTTTTGTTTCAAATGTTCGATAAAGCTCTTGAATTACCTCAATATTAGTCATTACTATTACCAATTACCAACTAATTTTTCAATTTCTGATTTTGCTGCTAAAAGTCCTTGCTCTCTTAATTTTGAACCCAAATCTAATCCTTCAGCATGGATAAACTGGATATCGGTTACGCCTATAAATTGGAAAGCATAACGTAAACTAGGCTCTTGAGCATCCCATCCTTCATGGGGTGAACCTGCACTATATTTGTCTCCTCTTGCGGTTATGAAGACAATCTTTTTGTTTTTAACTAATCCCTGAAATTCGTCACCTTTAATGGCAAAAGTTCGATTAACTCTAACAATATAATCAATGTAGGCTTTAAAACTAGACGGAATACTAAAGTTATACATCGGTATACTAAAAATACAGCGATCTGAAGCTAAAAACTCATCAACAAGTTCGTTAGAAAGCTGAAGAGTTTGCAGCATTTCTGGAGTTTGAGATTCCAATAGAGTGTAATTAGCAGCAATCCATTCTTCTGTGATGTGAGGAATTGGCGATGTTCTAAGATCGCGATATGTAATAATATCTTCAGGATGAAGTTTTTGCCATTCCACAACAAATTTTTTCCCTAGCTGACGTGAATGAGAACGATCTCCCCTCGGACTAGAATCTAGATGTAAAATACTTGTCATTTTTAAACCTGTAAGAAAGTTGGCGTTTCTATCTCGACATTAAAACCATTGCTTACTAAAGTAAAGTAGCTACTATAAAGTAAGTAAGTTACCTAAAAACCCAATAATGTCTACCAAGAAGCCTAAATCTAGCTCTCTAGAAAAATTACTGAATCAAATTTCAGGAAGATGGACAATGTATATTTTGTGGATTTTAGACAATAATGGCTCGCTCCGTTTTGGCGAATTAGGACGAGAAGTAGCAGGAATTTCCACAAAAGTTTTAACAGAAAGATTGCGTAAACTCGAAGCGATGGGCGTGGTTTATCGTGACTACAAAGCAACAATTCCCCCTGAAGTTACTTATGGTTTAACTGAACGTGGTCAAGAATTATCCCGAACACTCGATCCTTTATGTGAGCTTGCTTCGCGTTGGTATGATAGTCCTTAAATCAAGTGATTAATAAAGTCATAGTTTTGATGAACTTGGTGCAAATTAATTTTTTACCTGCCAAATTTTAAGGCTTTTCTATTATTGCCAAAAGTTGCTATTTCCATTCCTAAAGCCTACCGATCAAATTCACAAGTTTTGTTGATATCTGCGACAGTTTAAAAAAAATAAACTGGATATCGGTTTCCATTACTAAATTAACAATCAACAATGTAAATAATAACCATTAACAAAATACTATAAAGTTTTGTAAACTGGATAGGAGTTGAGCAATCATGCTGATGTTGTCGAGTTCAAAATTAAGGAGGGAAGTAATTGCAGCAAATATTTAAACCCGAAGAATGGGTTAGTAACATCAAAGCAGATATTTTAGCAGGAGCAGTAGTTGGTTTAGCTTTAATTCCAGAAGCGATCGCCTTTTCTATTATTGCAGGAGTTGACCCTAAAGTGGGTTTATACGCCTCTTTTATTATTGCTGTAATTACTTCTTTTCTTGGCGGTCGTCCTGCTATGATTACGGCTGCTACTGGTGGTACGGCTTTGTTAATGACTGGTTTAGTTAGTAGCCACGGTTTACAGTATCTTTTAGCAGCGACTATTTTAGCGGGAATTTTTCAGTTAGGTTGGAATTTGATTAAAATTGGTAATCAAGCAAAATTTATTTCTCGCGCTATCACTATTGGCTTTGCTAACGCCCTTGGCATTTTGATTTTTAAGGCACAATTACCCCAGTTATTCGATCTACCAGAAGATGTCATTTTTTGGCACGTTTACGCAATGGTAGCGGGGGGATTAGCGATTATTTATATCTTGCCACGTTTCACTACTGTTGTACCTTCTCCTTTGGTTGCGATTGTGGTGATTACGATGATTGCTCAAACTTTAAATATTAATGTGCCAACTGTAGGGGATATGGGGGAGTTACCAGAAACTTTACCTCTATTTGCGCTTCCTGAAGTACCTGTTAGTTTTGAGACTTTAAGTATTATTTTTCCGACAGCTTTTGCTTTATCTGTTGTGGGGGTTTTACAGTGTTTTTTAACTGCCAATGTAGTTGATGAATTAACTGATACTTCTAGTAATAAAAATCAAGAAGTCAAAGCATTAGGAATAGGAAATCTTGTTTCAGGATTTTTTGGAGGAATGGCTGGCTCAGCAATGATTGGACAGTCTGTAATTAATGTTAAATCAGGAGGCAGAACTCGCTTATCTACTTTAAGTGCAGGAGTATTATTATTATTCTTTCTTTTAATACTAAGTAAATGGGTAGCTACTATACCAATGGCTGCGTTAGTAGCAGTAATGATCATGGTATCTATTGGTACTTTTAATTGGTCATCTATCAAAAATATTAAGCGCGTACCCCGTAGTGAAACTGCTGTTATGTTAACCACAGTATTTATTACAATTTTTACCAGCAATTTGGCTTTAGGCGTAATCGTCGGCATTTCTTTAAATGCAATTTTATTCTCACGTAAATTAGCCGATCTCGTGTTTGTAGATACCGTTCTCAGTCCTGATGGTAACGAACGTATTTATAGTGTTGCTGGTCAAATTTTCTTTGTTTCTATAAACAACTTTCTTAAATACTTTAACTTTCGGGAAGATGTGGAATTAGTAAGAATTGATTTAAGTAATGCTCATCTCTGGGATCAATCCGCGATCGCAGCTATTGATAAAATAGTTTTAAATTTCCGTCGCAATGGTACAGAAGTGGATTTAGTAGGACTAAATGAGGCTAGTGCAACTCTAATTGATAAACTAGCAATTCACGATAAACAAGAAAATCTGCAAAATATAGGACGAAACTAACTATTATCAATGAAAATTCTCTTATGTACCGATGGCTCACTATACTCTCAAGTTAGCTATGAGTATACTGCTTGGATTGCCATGCGAATGGATGTAGAAATAGAAGTTTTATATGTAACCGATCTGCGTAAAGAAAAAGCTGTTAGAAGTCCTGATTTTAGCGGTAGTATTGGTATGGATGCCTACCAACAATTACTAGGTAAATTAGTCGATATAGAAAGAGATCGCGCTAAGTTGAATCACAAAAGAGCTAAGTATATTTTGCAGCAAGCAGAGGCTTTTTTATCTAGTAGAGAAGTAGATCGAATCATCCTTACTCATGAAACTGGTTTCTTAGTCGATTTATTTCATAAATTTGAAGGTAATGCTGATTTAATTGTTTTAGGAAAACGAGGAGAAACGGCTGATTTTGCCACCGAACATTTAGGGGTAAATATGGAAAGAATTGTCCGAGCTAGTCACAAACCTTGTTTAGTTACTCCCAGAGAATATAAACCCATAAATAGAGTTTTATTGGCTTATGATGGTGGAGAAAACTGTCGAAAAGCCCTTGATTACATAACAAAATATCCTGTTTTTAGTGATTTAGATTTACATCTTATTACTATTGCCACTAAAGACAAAAAAACAGCAATCAAACATCTTAAAGCAGCATCAGAAATCGCCACATCAGCTAATTTTGAACCCACTTGTCAATTATTAACTGGCGATCCAGAAGAAAAAATGCAAAAATATGTTGAAAATCATGATATTGACTTTTTAATTATGGGTGCTTATGGTCATAATCGCATTCGTCATTTAGTAATTGGTAGCACTACCGCACAAATGCTACGCAGTTCCCATATTCCTGTTTTATTATTTAGGTAATTTTTAACAATTTAAAGTTTTTTTGTAGGGGGCGGTGCTTATCCCCATTCGAGGACAATGTAAACTCTTGAGTTTAATTCAAGAGACAGCCCCTCCGCTTCGCGAATCGCCCTTACTTGTTGTAATTTAAGCAGCAGAATCACATAATGTTAGAGGTGTGGGTAAAGATTTTCCTTTCTCTTGATAGATTTCTACAAGTATATCCATGACTTCTACTGCATTTTGAAATGCTTCTTCGTAGGTTTCACCATGAGTTACCCATTGTTGTTCTTCTTGGAAGTCTGGTAGAGAAACTAAAAAACAATTATCCTCATTACTCCACTGAATCAAAATTCTGTATTTAAGATTGTTCATTTTTTTTAGCCTCTTTCACTGCTTCTTCTACTCTTTTTTCTTGATAACGTTGAGCATCTCTCCCATCTTTACCAGATAAAATTACATTCTTTTCAACATTAGGATGTTCCCAAACCGTGTGGCTACCTTTTCCTCGATCTTTCAAACAAATAAAACCAGCTTTGCGTAAAATTGCTTTGAGTTCTCTTATCTTCTTTGGCAATTTATTTACCTTATTATATCCATAATCAAAAAATTACAGCAAAATTAATGTAGTAGTGTGGGCAATGCCCACACTACCGAAAATTAGGCTACCGAAAATTAGCCTTGTAATTTTTTACCTAATAATTGATTAGTCAATTTAGGATCGGCTCTACCACCAGTTTTCTTCATTACTTGACCGACAAAAAAGCCTCTTAGTTTAGTTTTACCTGCACGGAATTTTGCTAATTCGTCAGGATGAGCAGCAATAACTTCATCAATAATTTTTTCTAACTCGACCGTATCAGAAATTTGAATCAAGCCTTTTTTCTCAACTAAAGCTTTAGCAGAACCACCTTTAGTTAATAGATCGGGAAGGATTTCTTTAGCAATTTTTCCGCTAATTGTACCCTTATCAATTAATCCTACTAATTCAGCTAGAATTTCAGGTTTAAGAGCAATATCGCTAATAGTTTGGTTGTTGTTTTTAAGATATGCAGCAATATCCCCAATCAGCCAATTGGTAACCTGTTTCGCATCTCCCCCAGCAGAGATCGCAACTTCAAAATATTCTGCTAAAGAGCGATCGTCGGTTAAAATACGAGTATCATAAGCAGATAAACCGAATTCCTCTTGATAGCGTTTTCTTTTGGCTACAGGAAGTTCTGGTAATTCTGCTTTCCAACCTTCCAATTGTTCTTTGGCTACTTCAATCGGAGGTAAATCGGGTTCGGGGAAATAACGATAGTCGCTACTACCTTCCTTCATCCGCATACTCTTAGTGCGTTGGCTTCCTTCTTGCCAAAGACGAGTTTCTTGATAAATAGGTTCGCCGTTTTCTATAGCTTCGATTTGTCTTTCTATTTCATAATCGATCGCTTTTTGAATAGCACTAAAAGAGTTCATATTCTTGATCTCTACTTTAGTACCAAATTCTTTTTGACCTACAGGACGCACAGAAATATTAACATCACAGCGTAAAGAGCCTTCTTGCATCTTACCGTCACTAATACCCAAGTAAAGCATAATGCGTCGTAACTCTTGGGCGTATTCGGCTGCTTCTTTTCCCGTACGGATATCAGGTTCAGAAACAATTTCGAGTAAAGGTACACCTGCGCGATTAAAGTCTACCAGAGAGTAAGTAGAACCATCAAGGCGATCGCTTCCCCCATGATTTAGTTTACCCGCATCTTCTTCCATATGTAAGCGAGTAATACCGATTTTCTTTTTGACTGGTTCAACATTCTGTTTATCAGCGATTTCAATTTCTAGCCATCCATGTTCCCCAATGGGTAAATCAAACTGGGAGATTTGGTAATTTTTAGGAAGATCGGGATAGAAATATTGCTTGCGATCAAATTTACTATAGGGTGCAACCTGACAGTTAATCGCTAAACAGGCTTTCACCGCGTATTCCAATACTTTTTCGTTTAGTACGGGAAGTACCCCTGGATAACCCAAGCAAATCGGGGAAATATTGCTATTAGGATTATCCGCATCAAATTTAGTTGATTCGCGACTGAAAATCTTGGTTTCAGTATTTAATTGACAATGGGTTTCTAAGCCAATCACGGCTTCGTATTCAGTCTTTGCTGGTGCAGCTTTAGGCATAAGTAGAGGTTTCTATAACGACATCTATAGACTTCTTATTTTATCTAAAACGCGATCGGGATAAAGGAATAAAGAACTAAAACAGTATCGTAAGATATTTTTGTACTATATTCAGTATAGATACATTTATAGTATGTAAGCTTGTAAGCTTATAAACACAAGGGAAAATGAAAACTAATATTGAAATTGATGACAAATTGATGGAAGAGGCTTTTAACTTAACCAATGTCAGAACAAAAAAAGAATTGGTTCATTTAGCTTTAAAAGAGTCGATCAAAACCAAAAAGAAAAAGGACTTGTTAGAGTTAAGTGGCAAAATAAAATTTCATGAGGGTTATGATTACAAGTCAATGCGAAGATATCAAACACTTCAATTGAATTCAGATTAAATATTGTATTGTTGTAAAAAATCACAATAAAGATAGTTGATAAATTGACGTTAAATAAGAACAATGCCAACATTTCCTTATCAACCAGGTTTTGAACATATAGTACCTGATTCTTACCGTTGTTCTGATGGCTGTAATAGTCATCGTTTTGAAGTTATTAAATCTTTTTCATCTTACACAACTATACACGGCGGAAGGAGGTATCGCTCTTGTCCCGATCGTAAACCTAATGACAATCCAAAATTATGTTTAGAAAATTGGATGTTATCAAACCATCTTTTTTATGATGCTTTTCCTATATCAGTAAATCGTTGTATCAATGGATATCGCAACAGGACTTATATAAAAAACATTCAGAAGACATTAGATAATAATTTTTCATTAGAGAAAGCCAAAACACCCGAACATACTCGTATTGCTCTTAGTGAAGGAATTTGTCTTTGTAATAGTCTTTTTAAGTGTTTAAGAGAACAAGGTAGATTCATAGATTGCTTTATGGTCGATCGGAGAATTGGTAGGCTTGAGTTAGTAATTAGTAATGAATATTGCGATTATGATTTTGACACGGTATTAATTGAATCAATAAACCAAAGTGTTCCTAATTCGGTAATTGAAGCTTTTGAAAGACATACTTGGTTTTCTCAACACTGTTTAAGTGAAATTTTTGTATTTAACATTCCAGTCGAAGAAAAAGATACTTATGCTATTTGTGTTGCTGGAGTAGCTGGTGATGGTTATGATAATTCCTGTCACTTTGTTGAAATTTTTGAAGAATCAGGGGAATTTATAATAGCAGCAAGTCTAGGAGAGGGTGAAATTAGTTGGCTCAATCGATGTCTTGACGGAGATGATTTTGTGGTTTCTGCGCCTAAGTGGATGAAGGCTAAAAATTCAGCTAGCGATGAGAGGAAAATGTGGTCTGAAGCAATGGCAATAAGAGTAGAAAAAGATGAAAATATAACTCGTTTGATTATGTGTTAGATTGACGCACTTTACCATAATCTAGAAACTAATATTCTCTTTTTAAATAATTGATATCTTAATTTTTAATTGGTGCATTCCTTAACTTCATTTCTGTCTCAGATAATCTTAAAAGAAAAAAGGAACACACTCTACACATAATTTGTTTCTACGATCGCTTTTTTTCGTTGATGACAAGCTTTCACCTAATGATCGCAAAAAAATAAATATTGTATACTTTTAAAATCATAAACAAAACAATACGTAGAAACGTGGTACATTGCGTATCTGCAAACAAGATATTGTAAAAAAATTAAATAAATGGTTTCAGCCGAATTACTCAAAACAATACAAAAGCTAGAACGTCAAGACAAGCTTTATCTCATGCAAGTTTTAATATCCGAATTAGCGAACGAAGAATCAGAATTAATTAAAGACAATCTTTCTTATCCTATTTGGTCGCCTTATGATGCTTTTGAAGCAGCCGATACCATGTTAGAAGTTTTAAACCAAGCTAAATCTCAAACTGATGAGTAATAGTGAAAGATATCAATTTATTAGTGCTGATACTACTTTAGGAGAAGCTGCATTTCTTCCTTATTTGCCAATTTCCCTTAATCATCAAGATAGTTCGGTTGAAATTTCTGGATTATTAGATACTGGTGCAACAGTTAACGTTTTGCCATATTCATTAGGTGCGCAACTTGGATATATTTGGGAAGATCAAACAACGACTTTAAATTTGACTGGTAATTTGGCTCACTATGAGGCTCGCGCTATTATAGTTGACGGAATAGTAGGGAATTTTGATTCAGTAAAACTTGTATTTGCTTGGACTAAAAATAATGAAGTGCCGTTAATTTTAGGACAGGTTAACTTTTTTATGGAATTTAATGTTTGTTTTTATCGATCGCAACTTTGTTTTGAAGTTAGCCCTAAGACAATAAGTTCTTGAGTTAACTAGAATATTATATATTTTTAGTATTATAAACAAAACACTACGTAGAGACGCAATGTATCACGTCTCTGTAAAACATAAAATCAAAATAAATCAACTTGTGAATAGTTAGCCATATCAATCGGAATTTTTGGTAAGTTATTTAAAGATCGCGCAATTCCAGACTAAAATGCGATCGCATTTAATTTTCTCAAGCACTTTTTAAATTCTTAATTAAATTAGTAGTAATGGGTTTAAGTTATTGGTTGGATTGGGTGGCAGTGTTTGGTTACATTGCAATTACCGTTTTTGTGATGTATCGTGTTTTTTCAACCAACGATGATTGAATTGATAAAAGCGATCGCTAATTTAATTTTAAACAAGATCGCCAGTTTGCCTGTTGTTTTAGGTACTCTTCCCAGTAAAAATGATTGGTTATTAGGAATTGTTTTACTGTTATTTTATGGTTTAGTTGCTTTGTTTTGGGGTTTTAAAAGCAATTTCTTCCATTTAAGACTGCTAACGTCTCCTTTGAAGGTCAGCCAAATCATTATGACTTCTTTTTTCGCACCAGCACTCTTAGAAGAAATAGTATTTAGGGTTTTCTTGTTACCTCAACCAACACAAAACCTTGAGCAATTACCCTGGATAGTAATAACGATCGATCTGCTAATTTTTGTGGTCTATCATCCTCTAAATGCTCTGACTTTCTTTCCGAAAGCCAATGTAACCTTCTTGAACTATACATTTCTTAGTCTGACGGCATTACTGGGTTTCATCTGTGTCATAGCCTATTGGCAAAGTGGTTCTGTATGGCTTCCTGTGATTCTACACTGGATAACTGTTATAACTTGGTTAATTGGTTTAGGTGGTTACGACCGCCTCTACAAAATAGACACAAATAACTAGAAACTATAAAGCCTCGATTACGTCGGCAATAATTAGAAAAAATAGTGTTAAGCTTTTTCCTAAGTTTACGCCTTTTCGTAAAGGAATACTAGCGTGAAATTTACTAAGAATTCCCATTCTCAATCTTCTCATGATGAGGTATTACCCCCCTCAACTAGGAAAATCAAAATTAGAAAACGTCATCGAAAGAGAAATTCTAAGCTAGGTTTAATCTTAGGTTTATTATTGGGTTTTGGCGGAACTACAATCGTTGTTATCGGTTTTTGGCAGAGGTTAGAAGCTAGTGTTCCTGATTCAGTAGCAGATGTTAGTAGCTATGCTAGACCAAATACTTTAACCATTAAAGCAGCAGATGGCAGCATTTTAAAAGAAATCGGCGAAGTTAGCCATGAAAAAATTGATTTAGCCGAAGTTCCCCCTATCTTGCATCAAGCATTTGTTGCTAGTGAAGATTCCCGTTTTTATCAACATAAGGGGATTGACTTAATCGGAATTAGTCGAGCAGCGATCGCCAATGTCAAAGCCCAAGGAGTTAAAGAAGGCGGTAGCACGATTACGCAACAGTTAGCTCGTATGGCTTATCTTAATCAAGATAGGAGAATTGGGCGCAAACTCAAAGAGATGAAAATCGCCAGCGCAATAGAGGTAAATTTGAGTAAAGTAGATATTTTAGAAACCTACTTAAACTTAGTTTATTTGGGTGCTGGTTCTTACGGTGTCGCTGATGCTGCTTGGGTTTATTTTGCAAAGACTCCCCAGGAGCTAACTTTATCAGAAGCAGCTACCCTCGCAGGAGTTGTCCCTGCACCTAGCGTTTATTCTCCCTTTAGTAACCCCGAAATAGCCAAACGGCGACGCAATACAGTATTAGACAGAATGTTAGCTGCGGGTTATATCACTCTAAATGAGGCTACTATAGCTAAAAATGAACCTCTAACCACCAATCGCAAGCATCCCAAAAGGTTAGAACGTAAATGGCAATACTTTACTAACTACATCGAAAAAGAATTACCCAAATATGTAGATCGAGAAACCCTGGCTGAAGGAGGAATAGTGGTGGAAACTTCTCTCGATCCTCTGTGGCAAACCGCAGCCAAAACCACTGTCAGTTATGGCTTACAAAAATACGGTGAGTGGCAAAAATTTCAGGAAGCAGCCATAGTAGCTCTCGACCCAAAAACTGGCGCAATTAAAGCAATGATCGGGGGTAAAGACTTTGGTGACAATCAGTATAATCGGGTTACTCAAGCACAACGTCAACCAGGATCGACCTTTAAAACTTTTGTCTATGCAGCAGCAATGGCATCGGGATTTTCGCCTGAAAAAACCTATTTAGATGCAGAATTTTTTGTTGACGGGTATCAACCGAAAAACAATAAAGAAAGATATCGGGGAACCAATGTTTCTCTCTACGATGCTTTCGTATCCTCGATTAACACTGTGGCATTGCAAACCATTATTGATGTGGGGGG
>NZ_LR213824.1 GCF_900659865.1 Hyella patelloides LEGE 07179 | reverse complement strand
TGAGCTAAATTAACAGTTTGCTCATCTAAACGAGGAGTCAAAAAGCAGAGATCGTGATCGTAATTTTGATTGATTTTTTTAAGAAAATTGCGGTCGTAGGGCTTGGTATTAAATACAGCGACTTTCATTATTTCAGTTATCAGTTATTGGTTATTAGTAATCATTAGCAAAAAAAACGATCGCTTATATTAAAGGCGATCGCAATAAATTATTCAGTTACATTAATTACTATTAACTAACTTTGGTTGTTTCCTGCTTCTTAGTTTCAGAAGCATTGTAGATTTTTTCTAACAACATAACTTTCTTGGCTTGAGCAGATAAAGCACTACTATCGAGCCAATTGACAAGCAATGCGTCGAAAGAAAACAATCCAGCACCATTAATCAAAAAGAAGAAAAAGGCTGCTGCGTAAATTGCCGATAATTCCAGATAAGCCAGGCTTAAACCTGCAACAGAAATATGGTGATACATAGCTACAAGCATAGTAAAAAATAAACCCAAAGCAGCAGGTCTAGTCAATAAACCAATTGCTACCAAAGGCGCACCAATTAATTCTGTGTAAGCAGCAACATAGCTCAAAAAGATGGGAAATGGTAAGCCCAAATAAGCGACATAAGCCTGAGCAAAACTTTCGATGTTAGAAAGCTTGTCTAAACCATTGTGAATCATCATCACCCCAATTACTAATCGGAGAATTGCCCAAGCGGTTTGACTCCAAAAATTAGGCTGGACATTGGGTTTCAAGACAAAGTGAGATAAGGATTTAATGAGCATAAAATTGGTAATTCCATTAATGAACAATATTTGTTAAGAAAATTGACAAAAATAAGAAATTACTATAATTCTTGATGGCAGATTGCTTAATAGAGAAAACGCTAAAACTTATTGTCAGCAAAGTTTTTTGATTTTGATGTCACGAAGACTGCGATCGAGATTTGTAAGTTCTTACTTAAAATTTAACGTATTTTTACAAAGAAAGGTAACATAAAAATAATTTTTTTAAAGTAAATGATGAATTTCAGTTAAAGTTTCAATCATTTTTCCGTAAAACGAAGTACTAATCTCTAGTCGTGAGGATGAACCATCTAAAATAAGGAAAGATGTTTTTGACAACTCAGATGTCTTTGTTATTGAATACTTTTAAAAAATCAAGATATATTGCTTTAAGCTTAATTATTCCTGGCTGTAGCCTACTTAATGGCTCTTATCAAAGAAATATCAGCGAAAATATCCCAACTATAAGTAACTCCCTCGGTGGTAATTTAGGACGATTAGAAACCACCCGTTATTTGGAAACAGAAAATCCCGATGGGGCTTTGGTTGAAGCATCTCCTTACATCATGGTGGATCAGTTTGGCTATCGACCTCAAGATAATAAAGTTGCAGTAATCGTCGATCCGCAACAAGGATTTAATGCAGCAGATTCTTATACTCCTGGCAAAGTAATTGAAGTTAGAAAATGGAGCGATAATACTACAGTTCATGTTGGTGCGCCGAAAAGCTGGAAAAATGGAGAAATTCAAGCATCTTCAGGCGATCGCGGATGGTGGTTTGATTTTTCTACGGTAGAAGAACCTGGACACTACTACATATATGACTCTGAAACGGGTCAACGTTCTCATCCTTTTTTAATCGATCCCGATGTCTATTATCCAGTGCTGAAAGCAGCAGTGCGAATGTTTTATTACAATCGGAGCAACTTCCCTAAAGAAGAACCCTACGCCGATCCTAGATGGACAGATGAAGCTAGTTTTATTGGGCCGAATCAAGATACAGAAGCGCGTTTTGTAGATGATAAAAATAATGAAGAGCTAGCACGAGATGTTTCTGGGGGATGGTGGGATGCAGGAGATAGCAATAAATATGTGACTTTCACCTCTTCCGTAATTCATCAACTATTAGATGCTTACAAGAGAAACCCCGATGCATTTACTGATGATTTTAATCTTCCTGAATCGGGTAATGGTCTTCCCGACATTATAGATGAGGTGAAATATGAAATTGACTGGATCAAAAAGATGCAGCAAGATGATGGAGGAGTTTTAATCAAAGTCGGCACAATTGACTATAGCGGATCGACCCCTAAAAGTCGCGATCGTCGTCCTCGTTATTATGTAGGTGCTTGTTCCTCTTCCACTATTATTGCAGCAGGACATTTTGCCAGAGTAGCCAGCGTTTATAATCAGTTTGCACCCTTACAAACAGAAATACCAGAACTCACCGAAAGAGCTAAAAAAGCTTGGGATTGGTATCAAAATAACCCCAAAAGAGACGATTGTGATACTCAAGAAGTCAAATCAGGAGACGCAGATCGAAACTTAGAAGAACAATCAGGGGATGCAGTAGTAGCTGCAATTTACTTGTTTGCACTGACAGGAGAAACTGTTTACAACGACTATGTAAAAGATCATTATCAAGAAGCAAGACCCTTTCAAAAAGGAGATAGCTTTTCTATCTATTCAGCCCATCAAGGTGATGCCTTAATGTTTTACACCACCTTAGCTAATAGTCATCCTGAAGTGAAACAGGCCATAATTGAGAGAAAAACCAACGAAGCCCAACAAGATCGAGAATTTTATGGTTTTCAACCAGAACAAGATCTTTATCGCTCCTATTTACGCGATCGCGCTTATCATTGGGGAAGTAATTTTGTGAGAGCAAATCGAGGTTCATCTAATTATGATGTCGTTGTTTACAATCTACTGCCAAATCGAGAACAAACCTACACTGATGCAGCATTAAATACTCTAAACTATTTCCACGGAGTAAATCCTCTGGGAATGACTTATCTTTCCAATATGTATGATTACGGCGCAGAAAATTCCGCCAACGAAATCTTTCATGAATGGTTTGTCGATAAGTCTCCTTGGGATAATGCTTTAACTTCCCCCAATGGGCCCCCACCAGGCTATTTAGTCGGAGGGCCTAATAGCGATTACACGGGAAATTATCCTCCTTTGCAAAATCAGCCAATTCAAAAAATGTATGCTGATTGGAATGGGACTACTCTAGAAGACAAATCTTGGGAAATTAGCGAACCTGCTATCTATTACCAGTCTGCTTATATTAAATTACTAGCTCATTTTGTGGGCAATTCCCAGTCTCAACAATAGGTAATCCTATATCTGAACTGCGAAACACAAAACGCTCTTGGGTTTGTAATAGGAAAATTTGAAGATACTTGAGAAAGCGGTATTATCCGTTATTTATATATCTAACAATAACTAAAAAAGAGAGTGCTAGTTGCGTCAGCCAAAGGCTATCCGCGCTTTCAGCCCATGAGATATCGTTGGTTCAAAATTGAATGAGAGGAATTTGCACGGAACTGGTGGAGGGTGAACCCCCGTTTTCTGTCGTTAAACTGAAAGCAGACTCTGAGGGAACATCTGTTTCTAGCAATGAGATATTTGTTTTTGGAAGAAGATTTATTGATTCGATGGAATCGAGTTTGAGGATGTTAGTTTCATCAGAAGTAAAACTCGATGCTATACTACGGCTCATCACACCTTCTAAAGAAACTGCGGAACTTGTAACGGATATCTTTTCCATACTGGCAACTGGTGTCGCCAAAAGTCCGAGAAATCCAATGACTAAATAAGTTTGGAGAGAGGTTTTCATAGTGTTGCTCTGTTAACTGTTTCTAAAACTAGAATCCTCTACTTATCTGAGACTCTTCCCAAAGAAAGCTGAGAAATACCTGAGCAAAGAATTTATATCATTTCTCAACAGCGCGATTATTCAAGGTTGGGTTTCCCGACCGAATCTCGCGCTCAAAAGTAATGAGAGACTTAATAAGGATACATCTCAGCCTTTCCTTTCTTCCTAAATTTTCGTCGAACTGACGTTATTAGGCATCATTGACGGTGAGGAATAAGTCATAGAAACCAGAACTGTCTCCAGTACCACTACCTTCAAAGAATGGATCGTAATTAGAATTAGCAAAACTACTGACCCCGACATAATAAGTGTCACTAAATTCCGCAGTGAAATCAATCAAGGAGTCAGAATCATCGAAATCATCATTTTGAGCTGTCAAATACTAGACAAAACTGAATCGAGCTCAGAACCGAAGATACTAGCATCGATATCGGCGATTAACTGGTCTCCTGCATCGAGAAATAACTCAAACAAGTCCACATCATTTTCAGAACTTAAATTGGGATTATCGCCAATTTCGCTGGAAGTACTAAAAAATCCTTCTCCAAATAAGTCTGTGGAAGTTGCCTCAAAAATCGTGTCATTGGGTTCACTTGGATCGTCATTGACGGTGAGGAATAGGTCATAGAAACCAGAACTGTCTCCAGTACCACTGCCTTCAAAGAATGGATCGTAATTAGAATTAGCAAAACTACTGACCCCGACATAATAAGTGTCACTAAATTCCGCAGTGAAATCAATCAAGGAGTCAGAATCATCGAAATCATCATTTTGAGCGACGAGGAATCCTGTAGAGTCAAATACTGACAAAACTGAATCGAGCTCAGAACCGAAGATACTAGCATCGATATCGGCGATTAACTGGTCTCCTGCATCGAGAAATAACTCAAACAAGTCCACATCATTTTCAGAACTTAAATTGGGATTATCGCCAATGTCGCTGGAAGTGCTAAAAAATCCTTCTCCAAATAAGTCTGTGGAAGTTGCCTCAAAAATCGTGTCATTGGGTTCACTTGGATCGTCATTGACGGTGAGGAATAAGTCATAGGAACCAGAACTGTTTCCAGTACCACTACCTTCAAAGAATGGATCGTAATTAGAATTAGCAAAACTACTGACCCCGACATAATAAGTGTCACTAAATTCCGCAGTGAAATCAATCAAGGAGTCAGAATCATCGAAATCATCATTTTGAGCGACGAGGAATCCTGTAGAGTCAAATACTGACAAAACTGAATCGAGCTCAGAACCGAAGATACTAGCATCGATATCGGCGATTAACTGGTCTCCTGCATCGAGAAATAACTCAAACAAGTCCACATCATTTTCAGAACTTAAATTGGGATTATCGCCAATGTCGCTGGAAGTGCTAAAAAATCCTTCTCCAAATAAGTCTGTGGAAGTTGCCTCAAAAATCGTGTCATTGGGTTCACTTGGATCGCCGTCAAAGCCAATTTGAATATTATCTACCAAAAGAGCTGAATCGACTGCATCATCGCCTACATCTACTATGCCAAAACTTAAGGTATAAGTCCCTGATTCGGAAATGGCAATGGAATTCGTCTGATAGCCAGTTTCTTCACTAAAATCTGGAGCTAAAGTTTCGAGAAATAGAAAAGATGTAGTGTCTGCTAATTCTATAGTCAAAGGGTTTATAGAAAAGAAAGCGAAGTCATTAAAAGTGTCTCCTGGCGTTGCCTCGTTGGTGAGGAAATTCCAGTCGAACGTCAAGATATCTCCCGCATTCGCTGTGAAGGTTTGTTTAATGGCAGAACCTTCTGTTACATCCCCATTGCCAAAACCATCCAGAACTCCAGGAGCTAAATTTAAGAATTCTTCAAGATCAGAGTCTACAACTGAACCTCCAGAATCTCCAGCACCATTTGTGAGTAAGGCTTGAAATGCTCCCTCACTAGGGCCAGTACCAAAATCCTCAGTCTCAATGCTAGTGTCGCCAATTGTTCTCCACTCAGCAAAAGTCCCAGTCTCAAAATCTCCATTTTCAATAGCAATATTGCTAATTACTGGTGGTGGTGAAATATCCCGTGAAACGTCTGGTTCATTTGGCTGATTTTTCTTGGTTGTGGGGTCACTATTAACATCTCTGCTAGGATCAGTGTTTATCTTCAAATTTTTTTCTGTTCTTTTCATGGTTTAATTCCTGATAATTTGTCAAGTAAATTTTGTAATCAACCTGAAATCTACGATCTGGTTATCTGGCATTGCTGATTTTAAAGTTGGTTTGATACGAATTTTCAAGCTTTGAGATTTATATCAACTACTTATTCCGCAACGCCAGTCAGGGATTCATAATTTACTCCTTTGATTGTTTTCTAGTCTGGATTAACAGATAACAATATTTTTTTTGAGTCAAGAAATTACTAAATTCGCCATTTTTATTGACCTTAACTTTGATTTTTACTTATTTACTCTCTAAGTAATACTTCTGTTATATACATGTCAATGACATACAAATTAATAGCTACAAGGAAGTATTAATAGTTTGCATTAGTACTTTGTTAAGAGGTATGTAGGTTTTTCATGACATAGTAAATATACTATTTATTTTGACCACTTAAAATAGTCTTCATGAAAACTTTATTGTCAAAGTGATTTCTTAAGTGAAAAGCCATCTTTTAAAGTATTAATATTAGTTTTTAATCTAGTTGTTTTCACGTATAATAGTAAAAACACTGAATTTTGTGGAAAATATCTTACTTTTATAATTAGTTATTTTTACGTAAACTTATTTTTAATAACACAATCAACTACAAGGCTAACCAACAAAATTAAGATGCAGAAGTTGGTTTAGAGAGTTCCATTGCAAATTTGGAAGTCAATTCATAGTACAATTTAAGTATTAGCAACTACTAAATTGAATGAATTCAAAGTAGCAGAACCAAAGATATTAGTTTGAAAACAAAGATCGAGTTGATGCGATCGCAATTGAGAGATTTAACAATCCCCTACGTCAAAGAGTTTCTTGCGCTCGTTAGAGAAACTTAATCCTTTTCTAAAAAAGTAGAAAATCATATAATCATAAATGGGTAAAGCGATCGCCTTACCCACCATCATTTACAATGTATTTAAATTGTTAAGTTGTTTCTTCGCGCTCAAGTTGACTTTCTAAAGTAGAAATAGCAGCATTAAGACCAGCTAATCTCGTTTCTAAATCGTCTCTCATCCATTTGAGAAATTTTAGTTTACGTTCTTTATGTGCTTTGGGAGAATGGCTTTGAGAATTACAGCCATTGTAAGTCATGAATGGAAACATGGAACCCTATAATTAAATTGTATTTACTTATTTATCTTGGCAAGATTTTTCTCTAGATATTCAAGAATTACGGAAATTTTTAACTTTTTCTGTTCATTTTTTTGTTGAGCAATGTTTTTCGGTTATTCAGCGATCGCTAAAACTATTATTAATTCAACTTCAAATTGAAATCTTTAAATTTCATCCCAATAGAAACGATAAAAGAGGAATTTATCAGCAAATTTTTGGCGATCTACGACATGATGAATAATCTTTTCATCTATTAGTCTTTGACCTAATCTTATGGCTTGCCCTGTGGATAAATTAAGTTCAGACTTCATCCAAGCAACAGCTTCATTTCCCACAAAACATTTTGAGTAAAATTTAAGATTATAACGACGATCTTTGATTTGAACACCACCAATATTACGCATTTTGGAAACTAAATCTTTAAGATCGATCTGACTTACAATATCTCGATCCTGATTGCTATCAGAAATATTGACTTGTTTATCTTCTTGCC
The DNA here is from genome assembly GCF_900659865.1 of Hyella patelloides LEGE 07179. Taxonomy (GTDB): domain Bacteria; phylum Cyanobacteriota; class Cyanobacteriia; order Cyanobacteriales; family Xenococcaceae; genus Hyella; species Hyella patelloides. The sequence goes on along the minus strand of NZ_LR213824.1, from coordinate 23,220 downwards.
AAATAGTAAAACCTGTAGGGTCTTCAACTAAAAGATAAGAAGTTTCTCCTCGAGAATTTAAAAATTTTTGGCGACAATATTCTAATGCTTCTTGTTTTTGTTCTAAACCAAAAAATGCGTTTTTAAGATGAAGCTTACTTTCATAAGAAACACCAGGTAAATATTCTAAGCCTTGTTCTGTTTGGCGAGTTAAGTTGCAATAGTTAATTTGTTGATTACTTAATATTTTCATCGTCTTCAAAGGTTCAAGATCATGTGGTTAAAAACTAAGCAGGGCTACATAACCTAATATTTCCCAAAAATCAAAATTTTATTGACAGCGAAATATCTAACTTATAAATAAATTTAAGTCGATTTAATGAAAAAATGCTTAGTGTTTCATGAGAAAGAAGAAACTACTAATTTAGGATTACAGAAATCGCCACAACCGAACTCAATCTCAACCTGTAGCCAAAAGACAAAATTTAAACTTAGTCGAGTGTTATTTGTCAAAGAATTTAGGGAAATCTAGGATTGTATGCTCTGACATTATTTGAGAAATACCTGTCTATTTTGGTTGTTTGATAACTACCCAACATATGAATACAATATCTAAATTTTTAAAATCTCTTCATTACAGCTTATGGCTGGGATTATTAGCTTTTTGGCTAGTAACTATTGCTATTCCTGCTGTGGCGACAAATATCGGGGAATATCCAGAAATTACTCAAGTAGAGTATCAAAATACTTCTATTTTGTTAGCAAAAGGTAAGGTTGCTTATGAAGCAGGAAGGTTTGCAGAAGCAGCCGAGTATTGGCAACAAGCAACGAGACAATATAAAAAAGCTCAAAATACTGCTTATCAGGCTTTAAGTTCTAATTATTTGGCTTTAGCTTATCAAGAATTGGGACAATGGCAAGAAGCATCAAAAAATCTCAATCAGAGCTTACAATTGTTGGAAAATTATGCTCCTCGTAAGAGTGAAAACAAAAAGATATCGGCTATTACTGCTCAAGTAATTAATACTCAAGGAAGCTTACAGTTAGCGATGGGTAAAGCAGAATTGGCTCTTGATAGTTGGCGACAAGCAGAGCAATATTATCGTCAGGATCGAGATGATATCGGCTTATTGGGAAGTCAAATTAATCAAGCTCAAGCCCTACAGCATTTAGGTTTATATCGGCGATCGCAAAAACTGTTAAAACAGTTACAAAAACAGCTTACAGAACAGTCCGATCCTGTACTGCGAGCATTAGGTTTGCGTAGTCTGGGCAATATCCTACAAGTTACGGGTAACCTAGAAGAATCTCAAGCACTTTTAAAAGAAAGTCTCAAAATCACTAAATCTCTCAACTTTTCAGAAGCTAACGGTGCAACTCTATTTAGTTTAGGAAATGTTGCCAGAGCTTCCAATAATCCCCAATCTGCGATCGCATTTTATCGACAAGCAGCAGCTACCACATCTCATACTTTAACTAAAATTGAAAGTAATCTCAATCAAATTAGTCTCTTAGCGAATCTAGAGAAGTGGAAAATCATTAACAGTTTAATTCCCCAAATCCAAAAAGATATTGCTGGTTTATCTGCTAGTCGTAGAGGAATTTATGCTAGAGTAAACTTCGCTAAAAACTTAATCGATCTAGAAGATAGAAATTTAAGCTTTCTGGAATACGAAAACTATATTTCGGGCTTATTAAGTAAGACTGTGACAGAAGCGAAAGAATTAAATGATTTTCGCGGTGAATCCTATGCTTTAGGGACTCTGGGACATTGGTACGAGCAACAACAACAATATGCTCCCGCTCAAAAAGCCACAGAAAAAGCTCTCTCTCTAGCTATGGACATTAATGCTCCCGATATTGCTTATCAATGGCAATGGCAATTAGGAAGATTACTTCAAAAACAAGGGGATCGTCAAGGGGCGATTACTATTGAAGCCCAAGCAGTATCTACTTTACAAGATATTCGAGGCGACTTAGTAGCCACTAACACAGATGTTCAATTTTCTTTTAGAGAAAGTGTCGAACCAATTTATCGTAATTTAGTAGGGCTACTTTTAGAAGACAATCCCAATCAAGAAAATCTGGTTCAAGCACGGGAAGTAATTGAGTCTTTACAGTTAGCAGAGTTAGAAAACTATTTCCGAGAAGCTTGTATTAACACAAAACCCAAGCAAATAGACCAAATAGATAGTAAAGCAGCCGTAATTTACCCCATCATTCTACCAGATCGTTTAGCAGTAATTGTTTCTCTGCCTGATAGTCCTCTAAATTACTATCAACAAACCATTGCAGAAAATGATGTTGAAGAAGTTTTAGATAAATTCTTACAGTCTCTCAACCCGATTTATTCTAATAAAAAACGCTTGGCAACTTCTCAGCAAATTTATGAGTGGTTGATTCAACCCACTGAAGCAGAATTAGTCAACCACAACATTGAGACTTTAGTATTTGTTTTAGATGGTAGCTTGCGTAACTTACCGATGGCTGCTCTTCATGATGGAGAAAAATATTTAATTGAAAAATATCGAGTCGCTTTAACTCCTGGTTTGCAACTTCTTGAGCCAAAATCTTTGAAAAATCAGAAGTTAAAAGCGGTAGTTGCAGGATTAAGTGAATCTAATCAAGGATTTTCTGCTTTACCAGGAGTAAAAACCGAAGTAACTGAAATTTCGCAATCTATTCCTTCTCAATTATTGCTCAATCAAGAATTTACTAATGCTAGCTTACGAGAGCAAATTCGAGAAACTCCTTCTCCCTTAGTGCATTTAGCAACTCACGGTCAATTTAGCTCCAATCCCGAAGAGACTTTTATTGTTACTTGGGACGATCAAATTAAAGTTAAAGAATTTGAAGACTTACTGCGAGCTAGAGAAGAAACTATTGATGCTCAACCCATTGAGCTTTTAGTAATGAGTGCTTGTCAAACCGCAACGGGAGACAAACGAGCAGCATTAGGTATTGCAGGTGTAGCAGTCCGCTCTGGTGCTAGAAGTACTTTAGCAACTTTATGGTCAGTAAAAGATGATTCTACTGTAGCCTTAATGGATGAATTCTACAAACAATTAGCAGATACTTCTTCTGTAACTAAAGCAGAAGCATTACGTCAAGCGCAAATTTCTTTGATAGATTCAGAAGATTTTAAACATCCGTTTTATTGGTCGCCTTTTATTTTGGTGGGTAATTGGCTCTAAAAAAAAAGAAGGATCGAGGAGCGAAGCTCCTAGCTATAAGCCTTAAGCTGTAAGCTTTCTTGCCAGTTAGAAGAAGTTTAAAACCTCTCCTAACTGTAGACTACTTTCACAAGTATTGTGAAGGTAGGGGTCACAGAACCCATTGAGTTATTAGCTTAAAGCTACTGCGCCATTTATCAACTAAAATACAAGCGAGCTTAAAGCTTAAAGCTTAGAGCTTTTTGATAAAGGAGGAAAGAAGAAACTTAATTTTTTACCCTTTGACTTTTGCTACTTTTTTAATTGATACAAATAATAAAATCAGAATTCAGTAACAATGTTTAAACCTGAATTCTGATTTTTTTGTTTTAATTTAATTTATAAAAAATTGAATTTAATTATTGCATATGAGATTGATTGGGGATTAAATCATCCTTGACAATCGTTTTTTCTGCTTTAGTGTGTTGTTCGCTATAGGATTCGTAAGACAAAGAAAGCGCAGTTTCTAATTGCACAATCTCTTCTAAGGTTATTAAAGCTGTATCTAAAGTTGTCAGAGTGGTATCTAAGTTGTTTATAGAATCATCAAAAGGAGCAGAAGCCAGAATACAAGCTTTCCAGCTACTATCGACAGAAACTCCTAACTGTTGGCACGATCCCCCTCTACGTCCTTCTGGTTGATAATGACGACAGTGACGACAAGCTGAGTTGAAAAAGTTTTTTTCTTTCATTACATCTTTGAATTACAAGATTATCCTTTATTTTGTTTGTTATCTCTTATTGTGCTAGTATCTCAAAACTGTCTGTATCGAATTGCAGATATGATTTCCTATAGGTTTCCGCGATCCCCAGCCTGTTTTTTTTTTAAGATTCTCTTCATTATTAGTTAATAAATATATACAGCTTTTATATACCAAGGCATTCAATCGATCTGTGATCTTAGACCAATACATAATTATTTGTAACTAAGATAAATTCTATTTAAGTGTGTATTTAGATACATTTTTTGCTACTTATTGGTAATGTAACCTCTCTAGCCTAAACTTAATGAGAGATTCTAGATTTCATACTTATACGATGAACTGCTTAAAAAAATACAAAAGTGTTGTTTTAGGATTTGGTTTTGGTTTGTTGGCTAGTTTGGTTTTACCTTTGAGCATCGCCTCTAATTCTGCTGCTACGACGGTAGGAGAAACAACAGGAGGAGCGTCTCAGGTAAATGTTTGGCAGGCGATTGTTTTAGGCTTTGTTCAGGGTGCGACAGAATTTATTCCTATCAGTAGTACGGCACACATGAAAGCAATTCCTGTATTTTTTGGTTGGGGCGATCCTGGGGTAGCTTTTACCGCAATAATTCAGTTGGGGAGTATTGCAGCCGTTTTATGGTATTTCTGGTCAGATTTAACGCAAATTTGTCAGGGGATGTTTAAAGCGATCGCTAAATCAGATTATGATTCTCAAGATTTTTGGTTAGCAGTGGGAATCGCAGTGGGAACAATTCCCATTGTAATTTTTGGTTTGGGAATCAAAGCTTTTGTGCCAGATTTTGATAATTCTCCCATTAGAAGTATGCCTTCAATTGCGATCGCTTCTATTGTGATGGGTTTACTATTGGGATTAGCAGAGCGTTTGGGCAGTCAAAAACGTAATTTTGGAGATTTAACGGCAAAAGATGGAATTTTAATTGGCATCGCTCAAGCTTTGGCGATTATACCTGGTGTATCTCGCTCTGGTTCTACTATAACGGCGGGTTTATTTATTAATTTGGATCGAGCGACGGCTGCTCGATTTTCGTTTTTATTGGGGATTCCTGCGATTACTCTGGCTGGTTTAGTGGAGTTGAAAGATTTAATTGATGCGGGAATTGACTCTTCCCAGACTCTTTCGATTGTTGCTGGCTTAATTTCTTCAGCAATCTTTTCTTATCTCGCTATTGCTTGGCTGATTGATTTTTTGAAAAGAAGAAGCACTTGGGTATTTGTCTGGTATCGTATTGCTTTTGGAATTGTGATTTTAGCTGCGGTTGCTTTAGGTTGGATTTAAGTCGTTAGTGGTTAGTGTGTCGGGATCTTCTGACAGAACGTCCCTACGGTTGTTAGTAGTTCGTAGATAGTTGCTGTTTGTACTTTTCTAGTTTCCGAGCGCTCTGCTTATTTATACCTCATTCCTTACTTAACTCCTTAATTTAAGTTGCAAAGACAAACTCTATTCAAGATAGCTAGTATATTATTTGGGTTACAAGAGCATAAACTAACCATTTATAAACTGATTTTATTTAATGCGTCCTCGCCAAGATATCGTTGAAATTTTTTCTACCTTTATTCAGTTTGATCTCGATCGCTTTAGTAACTGGGCTAGCGATCCTCGTTTGCGTCGTAGTATGAATCAGTGCTTAAAGGAATCTCCTCAAGAAATAGCGGAAAATTTTTGGGGAATTTATTGGCATAAAAAATGGAGCAAAAACCCTAAAGGATTAGCAAGAGAACATCTAATTGCCTATTTACAGGAAGTTTGTTTTTGGTCAACCAATAAAACCATTACAGGCTTTACCAGTAGTCAATATAATGTGCCAGACTGTTTTCAAGTCGCCATTACAGGAATTGATAAAGTACTTAAAGGTTTTGATGGCGATCGCGGTTACCATTTAAAGAGTTATGCCACTATCACTTTTAGTAATCTGATTCGGGAGTTATTACGCCAGCGACAAGAGATTGATATTTGTTCGGAATGGTCGCTATTACGGAAGTTAAGCCAGAAAAGATTGATAGAATCTTTGCAAAATGCGGGTTTATCTCCCGATACCGTAGCCCAATACGTTTTGGCGTGGAGTAGCTTTAAAACTCTTTATGTTCCCAATCGTCAATCTTCGACTCGCAAATTAAATAAACCCGATGAGTTCACCTGGAAAGCGATCGCTAATTGGTATAATCAAGAGAGAATTACTCAGTTAAATCCTCCAGGAGAAGCTGTAAGTACGACAATTTTAGAACAATGGCTTTTAAGCTGTGTTAAAGCTGCCCGTTCCTACTTATATCCTAATGTAACCTCTATTAACCAGCCAAAACCAGGCTATGAATCAGGGGAAATCGTTGATAGTTTAGTAGGGGACGTAGAAGAATCTTTGCTGAATCAGATGATTGTGGAAGAAGAAGTAGAGCAACGCAATCAACAGCAAAATCAGATTGGAGATGTTTTAATTCAAGCGATCGCTAAATTGCCAGCAGATGAGCGAAAATTACTAGAACTTTATTACGCTCAAAAACTTAAGCAAGCAGCAATTGCCAAAGCACTCAACACTAAGCAGTATAATATTTCTCGCCAACTCACCAGAGTTAAAAAAAGTCTTTTAAAATCCCTAGCGATCTGGACTGAAGAAACTTTGCATATCTCTTTAACCTCCGACGTAATCAAAAATACCAGCACAATTATTGATGAGTGGTTAGAACACCACTACAACCCCAACCCCTAGTAATAAACAATCGGAGTCCCAGCAATGTCCACCTTACTAAATCCCAATCAGCTAATTTTAGAAATTTCTGCTGTAACAGAGCAAAAAGCCCAGAATAAGAGCCAAAAAGCAGCAACTTCTTACAGTGAATGGCAAACCTATCTCAATCAATTAGTCCTCGATACTTTTGTTGATTACGCTCAAGAAGAGCAATCAGAAAATGTTAAAAAAGCGCAAAATATGGAGTCAATCGGCGAATTAGTGAACGGTACAGTTCTGAATGTCGGTAATGCGCGAATAATCTTAATTCCTAGTGAAGCTGATGATTTAGAAGAATTGCGAGTACCCCAAGAATGGATCGATATTCCTCAGTTAGCAGGAGATTACTACTTAGCAGTACAAATTAATATCGACGATCGATACTTAAGAGTTTGGGGTTATACCACCCATCAACAACTAAAAACTGATGGTAATTATAGTGTAAGCGATCGCTGTTATACTTTAGATGGTATAGATATCATTGGTGATATTAGTGCTTTATGGGTAGCTAGAGAATTATGTCCTGATGAGGTAACCAAAGCCGAAATTACACCCCTAACAGAAATTACATCTCAGCAAGCAGATAACTTAATTAAACGCTTAGGAAACAAAGAAAACCTACTACCCAGATTAGCTGTTCCCTTTACCATCTGGGCAGCATTATTATCCAATGATGCTTGGCGTAACGATTTAATAGCGCAACGTTGTGATAAAGCAACCTTCTCTGTTTTAAAGTGGCTACAAGCAGAAGCATCCAATATCATCTCAGAAATCGGCTGGAGACAAGTAGAATTTCAACCCAGTACAGTAGGCGCGAGAGGAAATAATGCTACTGCAACATCCAAAACAGCTTTGGCAAAACAATTAACCATTGCTGGTCAGAGTTATGAATTAAAATTAATTCCTGTAGAAGAAGATACTTATGGCTTCGAGTTACGCAGTCTTGTTTTAGGTGGAATGATTCCTGCTGGTTTTACCTTAAGGCTTTTGACTGAGACTAGAGAAGGTTTTGAAGGTAATGAAGATACTGCTACTACTGCAACAGAAAGTTTATATCTTGAAGTTGCTTTAGACGCTGGAGAAGGCTTAATCTGGGAAATCGAACCTACTCCCGAAGATTATCAAGCACAAGTACTCTACTTTTAAGGAATGAGCAGTAAGGAGGAAGAAACAAGGAATAAAAATTGTTGATGATTAATTGATAATGGTTAATTGATAACTGATAACTGATAACTGATAACTGATTTGAGTAAACAACGCCTTGATACCCTTCTAGTAGAGCTTAATTTTTGCACATCTCGTCAACAAGCCCAACGTTGTATTGGTGCAGGAGAAGTTAAAGTTGATGGAGAGATTATTGATAAATCAGGGACAAAAGTAGCGACTACCGCCCAGATAGAATTAAAACAAAAACCTCCCTATGTATCGCGAGGAGGGGAAAAGCTAAAAGGAGCTTTAGACACATTTAAGATTGATGTTCGAGAGCGTATTTGTCTGGATGGGGGGATTTCTACAGGAGGTTTTACCGATTGTTTATTGCAAGCTGGCGCAAAACAAGTTTATGGGATAGACGTGGGTTATGGTCAAGTAGCTTGGAGTATTAGACAGGATAAACGAGTTATCTTAAGAGAACGCACTAATTTTCGTTATTTAACACTAGAAGAACTCTACAAAGATGCAACTATTCCTGATTTGGGAGTAATGGATTTATCGTTTATTTCTTTAACTAAAGTGTTACAGCCTCTCTGGAATTTATTAGCATCGCCCAGAGAAGTAATACTTTTAGTGAAACCCCAGTTTGAAGTAGGCAAAGAAAAAATAGGCAAAAAGGGTGTAGTGCGTAACCCCGAAGATCGTGTATCAGCTATTCTGCAAGTATGGGAAGTTGCACAAGCTACAGGTTGGCACTACCAAGGTTTAACTCGTTCCCCCCTCAAAGGTCCTGCGGGTAATGTAGAGTATTTACTGTGGTTAAGCACAAACCCCTCTGGAGCAACTTTAACCAAAGATAAAGTAGTACGTTAACTGGTTAGGATGTCAATCCCGAAGAATAAGTAATTAGTTTTTTTCAATCTTCTCTAAACGATTAGCAATCAAATCTGCTAATTCTCTTGCTGATGGAGTATGAAAACGGAAAAATAGCTCAGGCTCTATCAATTCAAGTTCCATGATTGCTAACTTTCCTTGGTTGCTTCTCACCACATCAACTCTACCGTAGAGTACGCTATAACCACAGTTATTAATTGCTTCTTCGGCAAACCTTCGTTCTTCATCCGAAGGGAAATATGTTGAAACTGTTCCCCCATAATCGTCCTGAACTCGAAAATCACCAGATTTGGGAGTTTTCTTAATTGCATGAGTACATTTGCCACCAATTACGATTAGAGATATTTCACCATCATTGAGTATGCTTTCCTGAAACGGCTGAAGCATCATTTCCTGCTCACGGAATAAATCAACCAGAGTTGGCATAAGTGCAGATATATTATTTGAATTGAGACGGTAAGTATCTTTTGCAGTACCAGAAACTACAGGCTTAATAACAATTTCTTCAGAATCAACTGTGCTAAATAATTTTTGAGGTGATACAGATTCACCTTTTGGAAAGAAAAAAGTCGGAACAATTGATATTCCTTTGTTTTTAAGATCGCTCAAATATTTCTTATTCAAATTCCATAATATAGTTTCACGACTGTTAATAAAGTCAATTTTTTCTGATGTTTTATTGAGCCAATCTAAGAACTTCGGAAGCTTTTCAAAATAGTCCCAAGTGGTTCTAAATAAAGCTAATTTACATTTTTCCCAGTCAAATTGTGGATTATCCCATTCTATTCTTCTACATTTAATACCTTTTTCTAAAAGCCTTGAAATTATGAGACTTTCTTCATAAATAATCTGAGATATATACCAGTCAGTTTCATCGGGTTTAATGTATCTAGCTTCTGTGAGAATTACTACATCTATTTCTGCCATATTCTTGCTCGAACTCACATTTTCCCAGTTCTTTGTTTACTATATTCTAATTTTCTATTGCAAACAGAACTTTATTTCGGGCTTTGGCGATTGCTTTTTGATTTATTGACTACATTAAAGAGCAAACATCAAAGATTAATCTGAGTAACAGCAATATTACCTGAAAAACAAACATCCACATCTGTACCCGAAGTGCGATCGCGTTTGCTATACTCTCCTTGATAGTGGTAAATGTCCCCCTCTGTGCGAAAATCAACTGGTAAAGGATCAATACTAGGCTGACAATAGACAATTTCTGGTTCTTTAGTACCCGCTTCTAAATGAGGTAAATTAACATTCCAGAAACTACCAGAAGCAAGAGGGCGAGCCATTAAATCAGCTAAGACTTTGCTTGTCCAAAAAGTTGCCCAATCCCAATCGATCGTTAATGGTCTTTTGATCCAATGAGAAATTGCAATCCCAGAGATACCATGCATTGCTGCTTCTCTGACTGCTGCTACTGTCCCCGAAATATAAACATCTGTCCCCAAATTACCCCCTGCATTAATTCCTGAGAGTACCCACTTAGTATTGGAAGCAAGCTGATGAATAGCAACACGAGTACAGTCTGCGGGAGTACCATCTACAGAGTAAGCAACAGAGGCTCTTTTTTCAACATGAATTCCGCGATGGGTAGTAACCTGATGTCCGCAACCAGAATGTTGAACTTTCGGCGCAACGATAATGCTGTGATGATTGGCTACTGCTTTTTTTAAAGCTTGAATACCAGGAGCATCTATACCATCATCGTTAGTTAGGATAATTGTCATAAATTAAGGAGTAAGGAATAAGGATAAAGTAGCAAGTAGCAAGTTTTTTAAGTAATAACTAATAAGTGACAACAACAAGTCATGAGTAACGAGCAACTAACAAATAACAACTAACAAATAACAACTAACCATGAATTAAATAATATTCCAACCAGCTTGCTGAGGATCGAAATTATCATCAAACAAGGTTTTCGAGTCGTAATAAACTACATAAGGATATTCTGGGGCTAGTTTAGCTCCTCTTAAATCTGCCCCAGCAAAAGAGGTGTGAGACAAATAGGCTTCGGTTAGATTTACTTTTTGTAAACTAGCAGTATTAAAATTAGCCTGTTCCAAATTACTTTCTTGTAGATTTGCTGAATTAAGCAAGGCATACTCAAAATTAACTGACATCAAGTTGGCTTTTGCTAAATTTGCCGAAGATAAATTAGCTCTAGCTAGACTAGAGTGGCTGAGATTGGTGCGAGTTAAATTAGCTTCTCTCAAATCAGAACCATCTAAGATTGTTTCTTTTAAACTAATATCTATCAAGGGAGCTTTAACTAAACTTGTTTGACCGAAGTTTCTTTCTCCTTTAATATATTTTCTTAAAATTTCATAAGGATTAGAATAAGATACATTACTATTGTTCGTTTCAAGGTTAAATAGTTTGGCGAGAAAAAAATCTACAGTAGTTTGTTTCAAATAGCCATATTCCACTGCTAGCCGATGAAATCTTTTGGCTTTTGATGAATCTTGTTCTTGTTGTGCTAAAAGAATTTTAATTTGATTTTTATCTAAAAGTCCAGCTTTTGTAAAGTAATAAACTAAAGGTCTTTTATTTTTTGATTTCAGATATTTGGGCCATTGATCTACAAAAAAATTGGCAGTTTTTTGTCTAATAAAATTATGATTGGCTAATATTTCTCCAATTTTTAAATCTGATTTTAATTGTTCTTGTAAAGCAAATTCTATCTGAGCTAAAGACACTAAATCCGCCTCAATTAAAATTTCACCTAAAGGTCTATTTTCCATTGTTTTGTCATTTTTTTAGTAATTCAGCTATTAATTAAAAATAAATATTAATCCCCTAAGTAGGCTTGTAAAACTTCTTGGTTGTTTTGGATTTCTGTAGGTGTACCTTCTGCTAAATTAGTACCTTCTGCCAATACCCAAACGCGATCGCATAATGACATAATAACATCCATATTATGCTCAATAATTAAAAAAGAAATACCCTGCTGGTTCCAAGTATTAATGTGCTGACAAATTTGTTGAATTAAAGTGGGATTAACTCCTGCTGCTGGTTCATCTAATAAAATTAATTTAGGATCAACCATTAAAGTTCTCGCCATTTCCAGCAGTTTTCTTTGCCCTCCTGATAAAGCTCCTGCATAATCATAAGCTTTGGCTGCTAATCCTACAGAATCTAAGATTGTCATGGCTTTTTCTCGATTTAGCCGATCTTCTTGTCTTAATTTAGGCTGTTGCAGCCAAACTTTAAAAAAATTTTCTCCTGTTTGCTTGGGTGCTGCAAGTAACATATTTTCCAAGACTGATAAACGAGATAAAACTCGTGCTACTTGGAAAGTACGAATCACACCTCGTTGAGCAATTTGGTGAGAAGACAAATGATCTATTTTCTGGTTATCAAAAATAACTTTTCCGCGATCGGGATTAATAAAATTAGATAGTAAATTAAATAAGGTGGTCTTTCCCGCACCATTAGGGCCAATCAATCCTGTAATGCTACCTCGATGCACATTAATGGTAGCATTGTCAACTGCTTTGATACCACCAAAACTTTTTGATAAGCCTTGAGCTATTAGTAATTTGTCTTCAGTCATAAAAGTTGAGAATTAAAACTTTGGCTATTCAGTAGAACAATAAAGCTACTAAACAATCGATCATAACAGCAACAGAGTCAGAGCAAATGCGTTTACATACCTTTTATTAAGAGTCTACCCGCTACTTCTTTTGTTAGATTCACAGGTACACTGATGTTTGACTACACAAAATTATTTTCTGACTATGACCATTGTAATTGGTATATTGCTAATGTCTCATTTGACCAACGGTCAGAGCAGGCTCCGTCTTTTTAAGGCGGAGTCCCGTCAAGCGGGATCGAGATAATCTCTGACTGATATCTTGAAAAACTGCTAGTTTTAGAGATCATAGCTGGATATTTAAGGATAAATATGCAACGATTTAAGATTTTCTTGCTTCAAATTCTCTAATTTCTTTGGCAGGATTAAAAACGGAATAAATAAGAAGCAAATTATGGAATTAATTCAGCAATTAACTCAAGGACTCAATATTAAAGAAGAACAAGCCGAAGGTGGTGCTGGTCTAATCTTTAAAATGGCTCAAGAAAAACTAGGGGATGGTGAATTTGCTCAAGTAGCTAATGCTATACCTGGAATTACCAGTCTTATCGGTGCTGCACCTCAAGGTGGGGCTGGTGTAGCTGGTGCGATTGGAGGTTTAGCTGGCGCAATGGGTGGCGGTGGTCAAATCGCTAATATAGCTGCTTTAGCTGGCGGTTTTAGTCAGTTGGGACTTAATCCTGGAATGGCTACTAAATTTATCCCTATTATTCTTTCTTTCGTTCAAAGTCAAGGAGGCGATGGAGTAAAAAATATTTTGGCTAATGTTTTGAAGTAGTGACGATTTAATTAGAATTAGAATCAATCAAAAAAAATAAGGGTTTGGCAATGCTAAACCCTTATTTTATTTAGTTGTCTAAATCATGCTGGTTAATAATTTAAGAAGCCATAGCTACTTCTACCATCTGTTGTAATTCACCGCTTTGATATAGTTCAATCGCAATATCAGAACCACCAAGAAATTCACCGTTAAGATAAATTTGAGGAATGGTAGGCCAGTTAGAATACTCTTTAATACCTTGACGAATTTCAGGGTCGTCTAAAACATCCACTGTTTCATAAGGTACACCCAAAGTATTTAAAATTTGTACCACATTGTTAGAAAAACCACACTGGGGCATTAATTTTGACCCCTTCATAAATACTAAAACTTTATTGTTGTTAACTAGACTATCTATTTTTGATTGTGCTTCTGGTGTCATGTTTTTTCTCAATTAAATTAAATGATGGTTTTCTTAAGAATTATTGCTGTGGGAATTTATTAACTCAATTACTAGTTATTGGCTGACAGTTTGCCATGTTTCAGGAGTATAAGTTTTTAAAGACAAAGCATGAATTACATTTGAATCCATTGCTTCATTGACCGCAGCATAGACCATCTGGTGTTGTTTAACTCGGTTTTTATCCACAAACTCATCAGAGACAATGATTGCTTCAAAATGTTCGCCATCTCCTGCTACTTTGACTTCTGCATCAGGGAATTTTGCACGAATCATGGTTTCTACTTGCTGGGGGGTGATCATAATACTCCAAAAGCAACTACTGTTAGGAACTTATTGTTATCTATAGTAATATCTCAAGACAACTACTGCTATCCGAATTTTAGCGAAATTTTAATTTTCTGCATTAGAGCCAGTGAATGGCTCATCAACAAAGCCAATTTCATATAATTGCTGATAGGCTTTTTTCCCTAGCTCACTGGTGGGATTTTGGGAATTAACTACTTGAACCAATAAGGGTACAGATAATTCTGTTTGTTCTTGCGCTCTGTGTACTAACGCCAACTGGTAGGTAGCTTCGTCTCGCATTTGCCCTGTTTCCAAAGCCTTACCTCTTTGAGACTGAGCAACACGATTGTCAATACCTGAAAAGTTATTAAACAACTGTAAATAAAAATTAGACAACTGATTAAAAACTTGACGTGCTTTTTGTAGTTTATCCGCAGCCACCTCATACTGTTGATTATTAATTGCTTCGCTGGCTTCTGACATTAACTGTTTGCCTCCCTGTAAGCTCAAAAAATTATTGGGTTGGGAACGAGAATTATCGGATTCTGGTTCTTCTGTTGGTATGGTTTCAGGAGTGGTTGTTTCGGTTTGTTGAGCCAGTACGGGAACAGTAGAGATCGCAATAAAAGCAAGAGATAATAATATTTTAGTTAACCTAGCACTAATCATATCTGGAATTAACATGGTTTTGGTGATTTTGAGCCAAATAATAATAACAGTTTGGCAAACTCCAGGTATCTTATCATTTCCGTTGTCTAGTTTAGCTCGAGGCGATCGATCCACTGAATGTATCGTTCTCTGTTCGCCATTCTTTCAATTGTTGACACATCAAGTAATAATTAAAAGAGGTGAGTTTTATGACATCAAAACATGGTACAAACGGAAGATAAAGAGACTACACAAAAGCAAGCTGCGCTATTCGATCTAGTTCGCTATCTTAAAGAACAAAAAATCCTTGTAGAAGAAGCATTAGATCGATCTCTCCCCATAGAAAGACCAGCAAAAATCTATGAGTCTATGCGCTACTCTTTACTCGCTGGGGGAAAAAGATTACGCCCTATTTTGTGCTTGGCTACCTGTGAATTAATGGGTGGTAGTGTAGCTATGGCCATGCCCACTGCTTGTGCTTTAGAAATGATTCATACCATGTCTTTGATCCATGATGATCTTCCCGCTATGGATAATGATGATTATCGTCGGGGAAAATTAACGAACCACAAGGTATACGGAGATGATATTGCTATTTTGGCAGGAGATGGGCTGTTGGCTTATTCTTTTGAGCATGTAGCCTTAGAAACTAAAGATGTCCCCGCAGACCGCATCTTAAAGGTAATTGCTCGTTTGGGTAACACTGTAGGTGCAGCAGGTTTAGTAGGAGGTCAAGTATTGGATTTAGAATCGGAAGGCAAAACCGATATTACCGTCGAAACTCTCAGTTTTATCCATACTCACAAAACAGGAGCATTATTAGAAACTTCCGTCGTATCTGGAGCAATTTTAGCAGGAGCTTCTGATACAGAAATTAATCAATTATCCCGCTATGCACAAAATATTGGTTTGGCTTTTCAGATTGTGGACGACATTTTAGATATTACTGCCACAGACGAACAATTAGGTAAAACCGCAGGGAAAGATTTAGCAGCGCAGAAAGCTACCTATCCCAGTATTTGGGGGTTAGAAAAGTCCCAAGCTACAGCTCAAGAATTAGTTGATGAAGCAATAGCACAGCTAGATGATTATGGTCTGGCAGCAGAACCTTTAAAAGCGATCGCCAGATTTATTGTAACTCGTAATCACTAGATTTTTCTTAATCAAAGAGAAGCTACTGACAGTAATTAGGTACAATAGCTTTGCTGATTTATATAAGCATTAGTACACAGTTGTTTTTTGCGACAAACTATGGAAGGAGTTTCGGGAATTTTCCACAATCAAATACTGGTAGTTTCACTCCTGGCTTGTTTTGCAGCCCAAGGGTTGAAACTAATTATTGAAATAATTCGAGATCGCAAATTTAATTTTCGCTATCTGGTTACTACGGGAGGAATGCCTAGCGCACATTCGGCTTTGGTGGGTGCTTTGGCTACAGGAATTGGTCTGAGTATGGGATGGTCTTCTCCTGATTTTGCCCTCGCCTGTCTGTTTGCAGTGATTGTCATGTACGATGCTGCGGGAGTTCGTCAAGCTGCGGGGAAACAAGCCAAACTCCTCAATCAAATTACTGAAGAGCTATTTCAAGAAGGACACAATTTTAATGAAGAAAAGCTGAAAGAGCTATTAGGACATACTCCTTTTCAAGTGTTAGTAGGTTTGATTTTAGGTATTATGGTTTCTATGCTTTCTTATAAAATTATTTAGCCTTTATTAGAGTTAAGATAAAGTGCTATTGCAACACATAACAGTTAATCATAAGTCAATGATACAATAAGAGGCTGTGTTAATAAACTCTGAGGAATATTATGGGTCGCAAATGCCAAATAACTGGGAAAAAAGCCAATAATGCAATGGCAATCTCCCACTCTCACCGTCGTACCAAAAGATTACAACACATTAATTTACAATGGAAGCGTGTTTGGTGGGCAGAAGGCAACCGTTGGGTTAAATTACGCCTTTCTACTACTGCTATTAAAACTTTGGAACGTAAAGGGATTCATGCTATGGCAAAAAAAGCTGGGATCGATCTTAATAAATTTTAAGTTCAACTTGGCAAATTTTATATTTGATTCAAGATGCGATCGTATTATGTTAAATATGCGATCGCTTTTTGCTGATATCTTGTCTGGTTAAAGGAGCAAATATTTTGTATGAATTGGCAGTTACAGACGATTATAAAGACGCTAGTGGAAAGTATTTTGATAACGATCGCGGAAATTTTGCCAAAGCACATCTAGATGCGTACGACGAAACGGAAATTGATAAACTCATCGCTACAACGGTAGAAATTTTGGCTGATCGATAACTAGGTAATTAGAGAAAAGCGATCGCCCTGTAGCCTTCAAATTTTAGACAGTTGAGTAAGACTTTTCTCGTATGAGTTTCGTCTTCTACAACTAAAATTGTTTGCATAGTTGACTACAATCTGGCAATTGAAATTAAATCTGTTACTTTCAATAAATACTTAAACTGGAGAGGTCACAGTAGCTAAAGATAAAATAACTGCTAAGAAAAATTAATCACGATGAGTTAAAAGATTGTAGAACATGGATGCGATCGATGTTAGATACATAGCTTTGAATGCTTGTTGTTTGAGTAGACTTTATTTACGTTTGTTTTTCTTTATAGTCTTTATAAGCTTTACAAGCACCCTTAGCTTCATCATAAGGTATGTGGTTTCTAAAACAGTAAAGCATTTCTATATTGATCGATAAAGTTTCTATAGGCGTTTTCTTCTTGAATTCATTGTGTTCGGTAATTGCCTCGAATGATAGCTTAAAGATAAGATAGTCTCTCTCAGATTGAGAGAGATTGGGAATGTCTAATCTAGGAGTTGTAACAATCCAAGGAGTCAATTCCTTATATTTTCTTACGTCTATAACTAAAGACTCCCCTCGTTCAATATATATTCCATATTCATTACAAGGAAGATACCATTGTTGGAGTTGGGCATCTATTGTTTGTGAATATGAAACTTTTTGCCTCGGATAAATTTGCTTGAATGTAGCTTCTGGAAAATCTGTAAATTGTTGTTTCCAAAATGATAGTAATTCAGTATCTTCATCTTCAAAAATTAACTTGAGCATATTTTCCTATTTTCTTAGTTTATTAATTTGTACAATATCTAAAATTTCTAAAAAATTTATATACGGTAGATTATCTAGCGCGATCGCTTTATTTTCTGCTAAAGATATTTAATAATGTGGAAGTAAAAGCTATTTCCGTCAACCAAGTAGATACAAAAGTCCGCTCTCTCAATTTACTTAATTAACCACTAAGCAAAATTGTCAGCATTCCCACCATATAATCAGTAAACTCTCGATCAAGAACAACACCAGTGGTTTTCCAAAGCGCGATCGCTTAAACTAAATTTCTTTCTCAAACAGAAGAAGCTACTTTAGGAATTGGTAAATTATCACCCATACTTTCATATGCCAGAATTAGAGATTCAAGAGCTTCTTTGCCATTAGCAAACGCCTCATCGTATGTGTCGCCATGAGTGCGCCAATAGCTACCAGGAAAATCGGGTAATGCTACTAAAAAACAATCATCCTCATCACTCCACTGAATAACCATCTGATATTTTAGTTGATCCATCTATTTTTTTCTGTTTACTTCTTCAATAGCTTGTTTGGTTTCTCTCTCTTGATATACTTTAGCGTCACCACTATCTTTACCTGATATTGTAACCTTCCCTAAATATAGAGGATGAATCCAGTTAGTATGACTGCCTTTACCTGGAATTTCTTGAAAGCCAGCTTTACGGAGCATTTTCTTCAATTCTCTAATCTTTTTAGGCATTTATTAAAGCTAGGATTTTATTAGATATGCTTCTATCAACAACTTCAAGACTGTTCGTATTTTTTCAAGATTACCTCAGTTTCCTTTGTTAACCACTAAGCAAAATTGTCAGCATTCCCACCATATAATCAGTCAAATCTCGATCGAGAACAACACCTATCTTAAAGGAAGTCCTTTAGGGCGGTGCGCTTTTTGCTAGCAACTTCTATTCAGACAAGAAGCGATCTTGATTTTATAGATTCTTCTTGGTAAATTAACAAGAGTTTGAGAAAATCGGGCAATCAAAAACAATCTCGATTGTAGTACTCAAATAATAATTTTTATGAATCGCTTTATTTCGATACAGCGAGTCAAATCTCAATACTTTTTGACATTGGCTTTGTTTGTTTTGGGTTGTCTTTTTACTCAGGATCTAGTTCAAGCACAACAACCAATTCCGCCTACTATTCCCGATACAACTAAGCCAGAAATACCTAAGCCTTTACCTACTTTACCAGAAGTTATTCCTTCTCCTACAAGACAAGATCGCCAGATTCCTCTACCTCCCGAAGCTATTCCAGGTAGTATTGTAGTGAAAAGATTCGAGATTATTGGCAATACTGTACTTTCTCCTACAGAGATCGAAAAGATAGTAAAACCCTATACTCTCAGACAAATTTCTTTTATTGAATTATTAGAAGTTCCGCAAAAAATTACGCAACTGTATGTAGAAAAGGGTTACATTACTTCTGGCGCAATTATCTTACCTCAAAAGATCGAAGATCGAGTTGTTAAAATTAAAATTATTCCTGGAACAGTTGAAGATATTAAAATTTTTGGTTTGAAGCAACTGAATCAGGGTTATGTGCGCCGTCGTTTAGAAAAAGCTACTCAACCACCATTAAATCAACAAAAACTACTTTCTGCGTTGCAGCTATTACAAATCGATCCTTTAATTGCTAATATATCAGCAGAATTATCCGCAGGTATTCAACCAAATTCTAGTTTATTAGAAGTCGAGATTACAGAAGCAGACACTTTTACTATTGGCTTGAATATTGATAATAGTCAGGTAGCTAGTATTGGCACATTTAGCCAACAACTTGAATTAAAAGAAAATAATCTTTTCGGCATAGGCGATCGCTTTAATTTGGCTTATACTAATGCAGATGGTAGTGATGCTTTGAGTAATTTAAGTTATGAACTACCAATTAACGCTAGTAATGGCACAATCAGGTTAACTCATAATCGTGCGTATAATGAAATTATTCAAGAACCTTTTAAACCTTTAAATATTGAAAATAAAACTCAGCTTTACGATCTTACTTATACCCAACCTTTATATCAATCTATTTACCAAAAAGTTAGTATTGGATTTAATTTTACGCGAGAAAGTTCTCAAACAACTTTTTTAAATGATGAGCCTTTTCCTAACACTATAGGAGCTACCAATAGTGATGGTAAAACAACGGTTACAAGTCTTGGCTTTTTTCAAGAATATCTTCGACGAAATGAAAAACAAGTTTTCTTTATGCGATCGCAATTTTCCGTAGGAATTGATGCTTTAGATTCTACAATTGATGATAATAAGCCCGATAGTAAATTTTTCGCTTGGCGAGGCTATACAGAGTACCTCCGCGCTCTTTCTCAGAAGAATATGCTTTCAGTTAGAAGTAATATCCAATTAGTTAATGATAGTTTACCTCCTTTAAAACAATATACAGCAGGAGGTTTTTTTAGTGTTCGAGGTTATCCACAAAATATTTTGATCGGAGATAATGGGATCTTTTTCTCTACAGAATTTCGCTACGCTATTATTAAAAATAAAAATAATCAAGTTACTTTAGAATTCATTCCTTTTGTAGATTTTGGCAAAGTTTGGAATACCAAAACTGAATTAGACCGCTCTATCAATACTTTAGCTTCTATTGGTGCGGGTTTGAAACTATCTGTCGGTAAAAGTTTAACTGCTAGAATTGATTTTGGTCTGCCTTTAGTAGAAGTTCAATCCTCTGGTGACTCTTTGCAAGAAAATGGTATCTACTTTTCTTTAAAAAGCAATTTGTAGGTTGTTAATGATTATTTATTATTGGTTGATTGTTTGTTTCACTGCATACACTCTCATAGCTGACTCTTTCAAGGGTATACTAATCAAAATAGTTTAGGGGGATAGAATTCGTGATGTCAAAATAAATGTTGATTTTAAATTTTTTTCTTAAAAGAAATAGTTTTTTATTTGTTTAGCTGATTTAGCTGATTGATATAATTAAGTAAATATTAAAGGTTGGTTTTCTAGATTTGAACAATATTTTGATTGAACAAAAAAAATGGCGATCGCATTTAGCTTTACTTTTAATTTGGGTTATTTTAGGTACTATTTTACGTTTTACTAATTTAACAGCTAAACCACCTTGGGCGGATGAATGGGCAACTTTAGTTTTTAGTTTGGGCAATAGTTTTTTAACTGTTCCTTTAGAAAAGGTAATTTCTCTTGATGTTTTAATGCAGCCTTTACAGCTAAGAGAAACAATTTCTATTGGGGACGTTATTAGTAATTTATTAAACGAAAGTACTCATCCTCCTGTTTATTTTGTTTTAACTCATTTATGGTTCAAGCTATTCTCAAATCAAGATGGTTTAGTGGCAGTTGGTTTAGCTCGTTCTTTAAGTGTTTTATTCGGAATTATTAGTATTCCTGCTATTTTTGCCTTGAGTAGTTTTATATCTGCTTCTTTAGTATGTGGACAGATAGCAGCAGCTTTAATGGCGTTTTCCCCCTATGGAGTTTACTTGTCTCAAGAAACTCGCCATTATACTTTAGCTATTTTATTAATTATGGCTTCTATAGCCTGTTTAGTAATTGCGATTAGATGCATTCAGCAAAGAAATAGAATTACATCAAAAGTTATGTTTTTGTGGATAGTAATTAATAGTGTTGGGGTAGCTACTCACTATTTTTTTGTTCTGGCTTTAGTTACCGAGATTTTAGTGTTATTGAGTTGGTTTATTAAAGATATTAAAAGTCAAGTTTTTTCCTTACAAAGCTCTAGTCCTTGGCGTAATATTAGTCTTGCTATTATGGGTACATTTGCAGGATGTTCGATCTGGGTGTGGACATGGCTAAATATTCCTGATAATCAATTAACAGATTGGACAAAACATGGTAATCCTTGGAGTAGCGAATTTTTAGAACCTATAGGTAGAACGATCGGCTGGATTACTACAATGATCTTGTTACTTCCTATTGAAGGAATTCCTATATGGTTAACAGTTGTATCAGTAATTATTCTTTTATCAGCATTAATTTATTTAATAGTAAATGCGGTTGAATACTTGAAAAATACACCACAATATTTAGATAATGAGATAATTTTAAAATATTTTATTTTTGCTACTTTATTAACTTTAAGCTTTGCTTATTTAGGCGATCGCGATTTAACTTTAGCAGCCCGTTTTCAGTTCTTTTACTTTCCTGGAGCGATCATTTTAGTTGCAGCAATCCTTAACTATTGTTGGCAACAAAGAAATAGTAGTATAGTAGTCATGGTAATAGCGATCGCTTTTTGTGGTTCTCTCTCAGTAGTTAACAATTATGCTTATCAAAAACCAGATCGTGCTGATATAGTAGCACTCGTAATTAGAGAAGCTCAACAAAAAAATCTCGATGCTCCTGTTTTAATTGCCACAGTACATAAAACCCACGAACAAACAGGAGAAATGATGGGAATTGCCTGGGAATGGTTGAGAAAAATAAAAGTAGAAGTTATACAACCTCAGTTCCTTTTACTACATAAAAAACCAGATACTCCCGAACAAAATATCACCAATAATTTTCACCAACAATTAACACAATTACCCCGTCCTTTAGATGTTTGGGTAGTTAATTTTTCTGCTCCAACTGGATTAGAATCACAAAATTGTGTTGCAGATTTAGCATATAAACGCCGAGTTTCAGGTTATCGTTATCGGCTTTTTCATTGTCGGTAATAAATCAGAAATCAGTAGTCATACCAATTCTCGCGCAATAGTTAGATAGATAGAAAATTATTTCTTATTAAGAAAAAACACTCAAACTACTATTTACACTAACTCCTGACGGGCGTGACTCCTGATATGCCCTAAAGGACTCCTAGCTTTAAACCTTCGTCTCTTATTACTTTTAATAAATGGTATCAGAATACTTTGGCTAATTTAACACTTTTTCAGATGATTCAGTTTAATTATATCGATTTACCTACCTAGTTAATCAAATCAATATTATCTGTTTTATCCACTAGATAAACTCCCCACACAGCAATCCACAAAATGATACTTAATATCCAATATGCTTGCCAACTATGATCTTTTTTCCGAATATTCTTTTTTAATACTTGAGATTTAATTAAAATATAGAAAATATCTATTAAGCCGACTAAAAATAAAAAGACAACTAGATCGTTAAAAATTTTCAAATCGGGATGATCTGGTAATATTACCATTTTTCAATAAATATGCTTGTTAATACTCTCAAGCGTGCCATTAAAAAATGATTTAAACCTCATTAATTATACGGTTGACTATTAGATGTTTATTTTATATGTCCATCCGTAAAATCAATTATTTCTCTAAATTATAAACGCCACTAAACAATTGTAGTGACGTAAATTAGATGAATATTAATGCGAGAGTAAAACTGACGTTACATACTTGCGGAATAATTTTGAATCAAAAAGGAAAAAATCTTCCAGTCTCTTCTCAGTGGATATTCCCTTGCACCCAAAACGACGGGCATAAACCCCCAAATGCGATGGGTGTAAACTCCTTCGGACGATGTGGGCTTCCACCGCTCTCCGTCAAGCTTAACCATTTTATGATGATGTCAAAGCCGTTAAATTAATTATGAGCCTTTTTGTTCTACTCCAAACCCTGCTAAAAGTATTGTTTCTAACGGTTGTCCTTCTGGGGGACGTTGATAGTTAAGAATTCTTCTGATACGTAAGTTAGGATTCGTCATTA